>CANIYB010000111.1 GCA_947471105.1 Cytophagaceae bacterium | reverse complement strand
GGTACTCGTAATGAAGCGCGCGGAATCATCAGCGGCGTGCATACGCCTACCTTTGATATCGACGAAGAAGCTTTGGAAATTGGACCGGGACTGATGGCGTGGTTGGCCATTGCCGAACTCAATCATGTCTAAGGATAAGCAAAAATCTACGATTTTTTAGCGGAGAAAAAATAATTTTTTATTAGAAGCTTAAGACGCGAGGTATCGCGTCTCTACAAAATCTAATGGTTTAATTAAAACTCCATCGGGTCAGGATACTTAAATTGGTATTTTAACTCTTTCGTAATTTTTTCACCTGAAATTATTTTACCTCCTAAACAGGGTTGTGAATAATCCCAAGTTCCCGCAGGCATATTGCGCTTTTCAATATCATTTTCTCCCACCTCGCCTTTCGTTGGGTGAATCGGTGCCACTATATTAAAAATACCTTTATTTATTTTTTCAACCGTCAACGCACAGAGTGCAACCACATCATCTTTATGGACATAATTGACCGGGCAATTTGCCCCATCGTTTCTGCGACCTGAGAAATATTTTGCAACAAATCGATCTCCACCCATTAAACCCCCTAGGCGCAAAATAACACTGGGTATTTTAGACGCCAGAATCAATGACTCGGCTTGTGCCATCAGCGAAGTTTCGACAATGGCAGATTTTTCATCTACGACATCAGAAACGTTTTGATAGATGGAAGTAGAAGAAAGAAAAATGATTTTTTTCACAATCTTCTCATCCAAAATGCTCAGCCAATCTTGCAATATTTGCAAGTAAAATTCCTCCGAATTCTTTTTGCGACGCGGAGGTATGGCCCAGATTTGTATTTCCGACTGATTCATCTCATCCCAAAGGCCTTTCTCCATATTGGGCTCCGCCCTAAATTCCACTACCTTAATATTAGGATGTTTGGCTTGTTTGTGAGCAGACGATGCAGACACGATTACTTCGAATTCCGCTAATGCTAATTTAAATGCTAAAGGTGCACCTACCCAACCGCCCCCGTAAATACTGATGTTTTTTTTCATAATTTTTTGCACCTTTGGAACAAATGAACAACAAATTTAGTTGTAAATCACATTAGCGAGCACCAACCTATGAATAAAATGTATTTTGTGCCTTTTTTGTCACTCCTAATTTTTGCGATTGATTATTACGTTTGGCAGGCATTTCGCACGGCAACACATCATTCGTCAACTCAAATACAATTAATTACCCGATATGGATATTGGGGATTTACGAGTTTGATCATCATAGGAATTTGGGCGTATAATTTCATGCCCTTGCATTTTTGGAAAAACGAAATTCGGATAACCTTCATGGCTTTGGTCATGATTAGTATGATTACCAAATTATTCATCATTCTTTTTTTACTGATTGAGGACATCACCCGAATCATTCGTTGGTCTTTCCAAAATGTCAAAATGCGCATCAGTCCCGACGAATATGCCCCGGGAAATATTAGCAGAAACGAGTTCCTTTCCAAAGCAGCTTTGGCCGTTGGCGCCGTACCTGCAGCCACATTTGCTTTTGGAATCATTTCAGGTGCGCATGATTATCGAGTTGAAAAAATATCCTTAAAAATCCCAAACCTACCCAAAGCATTCAAAGGCATGCGCATTGCGCAAATCTCTGACATTCACACGGGAAGCTTTTTTAATAAAACAGCTGTTAAAGGGGGT
The DNA here is from genome assembly GCA_947471105.1 of Cytophagaceae bacterium. Taxonomy (GTDB): domain Bacteria; phylum Bacteroidota; class Bacteroidia; order Cytophagales; family Spirosomataceae; genus Aquirufa. Next base: position 5,904 of record CANIYB010000111.1, on the reverse strand, counting down.
GTCGAAATGATGATGCGCGAGAAGGCAGATGCAATCTTTTTTACAGGGGATTTGGTCAATAATGAAGCGAAAGAAGTAAAAGATTATTTTGAGATCTTTTCAAAATTAAAAGCTCCCTTAGGCGTTTTCAGCACCTTAGGCAACCACGATTATGGTGATTATGTTCGTTGGAATTCCCCAGCAGCAAAAAAGCAAAATTTAAAAGATTTAATGAAGGCTCATGAGTTAATGGGGTATGATTTATTAATGGACGAACATCGGTTCATCGAAGAATCTGGTGAAAAGTTAGCGATTATTGGAGTGCAAAATATTGGTGTGGGTCGGTTTCCTTGGTATGGCAACTTGGGTAAAGCGTATGCCGGTACGGAAGAAGCCTCTACTAAATTGCTTCTTTCACACGACCCAACTCATTGGAATGCCGAAGTGACCAAGAAATTCAAGGACATTGATGTCGCTTTTGCTGGCCATACGCATGGAACACAATTTGGCGTGAAGATTGGAAATTATAAATGGTCCCCAGCGCAATACGTATATAAGCAATGGGCAGGATTATATAAGGAAGGAGAGCAGCAAATTTATGTAAATCGAGGTTACGGGTATTTAGGATATCCTGGCCGAGTAGGTATGCCACCAGAAATTACGGTGTTTACGCTAGGTTAAATTTGGCAGACAAATTGGCCCAAGATTCAATCAATAAAATCTGAATTTTGATTAATTCGTTTGCCCATTAGCAAAAAAGTGCTATTTTTGCGTCCCAGTTAATTGGTTTCGTGGCCGAGCGGCTAGGCAGAGGTCTGCAAAACCTTCTACAGCGGTTCGAATCCGCTCGAAACCTCAAAAAACCTTCCTAGTGAAGGTTTTTTTGTTTATGTTGAAATTTTAATACTTAAGCTAAAAATAATTCAATAATCTTTTGCGCTTATTTTAAAAAATTCTAAATAAGGGATCAATCCTTAAAAAATCCTGAAATTGAATGGCCAATTAATTGTTTCCTAATATTTCAGAACGTAATTTTGCGCACTGAATTAAAATGAGAATTCCAAGCTTATGTTTTGTAAAAAATCAACTCTCGTTACCTTTCTTTTTTCGCTAGCCTTATTATTTGCATCAGCAAGTGCATCCTATTCACAAGATGCGGCCGAAGGAGAATCATTATTTAAAAACAATTGTGCGGCATGCCACAATACATCCGATGAGACTTTAGTTGGCCCCGGCCTAAAAGGTGTTTCAGGGCGACGTCCAATCGAATGGATCGTTTCTTGGGTACATAATCCTCAAGCGATGATCGCGTCTGGCGACAAATATGCCAACGATTTGTATAACAAGTTTAACAAGGCGGCGATGACCCCGTATCCCAACTTCTCAGAAGGACAGATCAAGGGAATTATTGCATACATCGATGCAGCGAATGCAGCTCCAGCGGCTCCGGCAGCAGGTGCAGCTCCGGCAGCGGGTGCGGCTCCAGCAGCAGCTCCGAGTTCTGGTGGCATGATGGAAATCTTGTTAGTCGGTCTTTTAATCATCATGGTTTTGGTTCTAATTGCCTTATTGTCCATTGTTAATACGTTAGGCAAACTTTCAGGTTCTGAGGCTAATGAGTCTGGAAAACCATTTTTCCAAGCATTATCTGAAAATGCAAAATCATTAGCAGCCAATTCAGCGGTCAAAACAGGTATAATTGTTTTAGCCTTATTATTAGGAGGCAAAGCAACCATCGATGCAGCTTACGGAGTGGGTATTCACCAAGGATATGCACCTGAGCAACCGATTAAATTTTCGCACAAATTACACGCAGGTGAATATCAAATCAATTGTAACTATTGCCATACGGGAGTTTATGAAGGCAAAGGAGCCAATGTTCCTTCGGCCAATATTTGTATGAACTGTCACAATGCGATTAAAAGAGAATCCCCAGAAATACAAAAGATTTACTCAGCCTTGGAAAAAAACGAACCTATTCAATGGGTACGTGTTCACAACCTTCCTGATTTAGCTTATTTCAATCACTCGCAGCATACGAATGTGGGCGCTTTGGAGTGCAAAAGCTGTCATGGGGATGTCGAAAAAATGGAAGTAGTTGAGCAGAGATCATCATTAACGATGGGCTGGTGTATTGATTGTCATCGTCAAACAGACGTTAATGCAAAAGGCAATGCCTATTATGATAAGTTAGTTGAGGTCCATAATAAGGACAGCAAAACTCCTTTAAAAGTTCAAAACATCGGTGGCTTAGAATGTTCTAAGTGTCATTATTAATAGTAGAAAAATAGATTCAATTTTAGTCTGAATAAGAAAGATTATATGGAAAATTCGAACAAGAGGTATTGGAAAGGGATTGAGGAGTTAACCAATGAACCATCGTTTGTAAAAAACATTCACAATGAGTTTGGCAATATGCCAACTGAAAATGATTCAAAGGGAGAATCCCTTGTAGATGGTTCAGCAACTCATCGCCGCGATTTTCTGAAAATGTTAGGTTTTGGAGTGGCTGCAGTGTCTTTAGCTGCATGCGAATCCCCAGTGAAAAACACAATACCCTATTTAAATAAGCCAGAAGATGTAGAGCCGACTATCGCGAATTGGTATGCGTCAACGTATTCTGATGGAGGAGAATATGCTTCTATCTTGGTTAAAACCAGAGAAGGAAGGCCGATTAAAATTGAAGGAAATAAATCATCATCTGTTTCTAAAGGAGTTTTATCTGGACGTGCACACGCATCCGTGTTAAGTCTTTATGATAACGAGAAATTAAAAGGACCTCAGGTAGGTGGAAAATCTGCAGACTGGGCCCAACTAGACAAAGAATTTACAGCTAAATTAGCTGCAGCTGCTGCTAAAGGAGGACAAATTAGAATTGTATCTAATTCGATTCTCTCTCCTACTACTAAAAAAGTGATTGCAGAATTTACAGCTAAATATCCAACCACACAGCATGTTGTTTACGATGCAAACCCTGCTTATGGTTTGACACAGGCACATGGTGGCATTCTGCCTAACATCGATTTTAGCCAAGCAAAAACTATTGTTTCTATAGGCGCAGATTTCTTAGGCTCATGGATTGCTCCAGCAGAATTTGCGGCACAATGGGCCGTGACACGTAAAGTGGGTTCAGCTAAAGATGGCAAAAAGACGATGTCTCGTCATTTCCAGTTTGAGTCAATTTTATCGAATACAGGTGCTAACGCAGATTATCGTTCAACTTACAAGCCGTCACAAGAAGGTTTAGTCGCCCTATCCTTATATAATGCAGTGGCTAAATTATCAGGAGCGGCATCGCTTTCTGGTGCAAGCATTAAATTAGATCACTTAGACAAAGCAGCCAAAGATCTTGTTGCTTCCAAAGGTGCATCGATTATCGTATCCGGATCAAATGATCCAGAAGTACAAAAGATCATTGCCGCGACCAATAGTTTAGTTGGCGCATACGGAACCACCATCAACACTGGCTTAGCTGTACATTACCGTCAAGGAAATGACATGGCAATGGCTAATTTCATTAAGGAAGCTTCAGCGGGAAGTATTGCTGCTGTGATTTTCTACAATGCAAATCCAGTTTATAACCATCCGATGGGAGCAGCACTTGCTGCGGCTCTACCAAAAGTAGGATTAAGTTTAGCGACGAATGACCGTGCAGATGAAACTGCATCTTTATGTCAATTCATTGCTCCAGATTCTCATTATTTAGAATCATGGAATGATGCAGAACCTAAAGCTGGTTTTTATTCATTGACCCAACCGACGATCTCAACCATTTTCAAAACGCGTCAAGCACAATCAAGTTTCTTGACTTGGGCTGGCTTAGCGTCTGATTTTGCTGCTTACTTAGAAAGCAATTGGGAGAAAAATATTTTAAAAGGTGGTGCCGTAGCGTGGAAAAACGCATTGCATGATGGTGTTTTTGAACCTAATGCAGTTACCATTTCTGCAACGTCTCCGTCAATAGATGTAGCCGCTTCAGCAGCTGCCATCAATAAATCGTATTCGGCTTCTTCTACCAATTTAGAAATAGCTGTGTATGAAAAAGTAGGTTTGGGAACAGGTTCCCAAGCAAATAATCCGTGGTTACAAGAATTCCCTGAGCCCGTTTCGAAGGCGTGTTGGGATAATTATGCAGCCATTTCACAACCTACTGCGACTAAATTAAAATTAGCGCAAGGCGATTTAGTTGAAGTAAGCGCAAAAGGATATAAAGTGACACTTCCTGTGTTAGTTCAACCAGGTCAAGCTCAAGATACGATTGCCATTGCCATCGGTTACGGCCGGACTAAAGCGGGTAAATCAGCGGATGGAGTTGGAGTAAATGCTTACCCATTCATTTCTGAAATTAATGGAGCATGTGTAGGGATTAATACACAGGGTGTAACGATTACGCCAACTGGCGAGACAAAAGACATTGCGCAAACACAAACTCACCATACCGTGATGGCACGCCAAGCGGTCGTTCAGGAAACTGTTTTGGGAAGTTTTGTTAAAGATCCACTTTCAGGACGTTATAATCCACAAATATCAACGGCTGAAGGAAAGAAAGATGCGACAGACATTTCATTATGGAACGGACATAAATACAATAACCACGCATGGGGAATGGTCATCGACCTAAATACATGTACGGGTTGTTCTGCCTGTGTTATTTCATGCTCTGCAGAAAACAATGTTCCAGTGGTCGGTCGCCAAGAAGTAATTAATCGCCGCGAAATGCACTGGATGAGAATCGACAGATATTATTCATCCGATGCGGAGGTAGAAGATTTAAAAGGATTGGAAATAGCTTCTGATAATCCAGAGGTGGTATTCCAACCGATGTTATGTCAACATTGCAACAATGCTCCTTGTGAAACGGTTTGCCCAGTATTAGCGACCACACACTCTTCAGAAGGATTAAACCAAATGACTTATAACCGTTGTATTGGAACTCGTTATTGTGCCAACAACTGTCCATATAAAGTACGTCGTTTCAACTGGTTCCGTTATTTCCAAACAGATGATTTTGATTTCCATTTCAATAATGATTTGGGACGTATGGTCATCAATCCTGACGTAACTGTTCGTTCACGTGGAGTAATGGAAAAATGCTCGATGTGTGTTCAAAGAATTCAAGCAGGTAAATTAGAAGCAAAGAAAGAGAAACGTCGTCCAATCGATGGAGAAATCCAAATGGCTTGTGCGCAATCTTGCCCGACTAATGCCATCACTTTTGGGGATATGAATGATCCTAGCTCTGAAATTTCTAAGTTATTAGAAGTGGAAAAAGAAGGACGTGCATACCACGTAATTGAAGAGATTAATGTGAAGCCAAATGTTTCTTATTTGATGAAAGTGCGTAACAAGGACTCAAAAAAAGAAGCTTAATATTAAATAAAATAAAAATTAAATAAAATATGTCGCACGTTGTATCACCCATAAGAGAGAAACTAGTTACTGGTGGAAAATCTTATCACGATGTTACCCACGATATCTGCAAACAAGTAGAAGGGGAACCCACAAAAGAATGGAAATGGGCCTTTGGTATCTCATGTATCATTTTCGCATACGGAGCATACTGCTTATTTTACACTTGGTGGCAAGGAATCGGAGTTTGGGGACTGAATAAAACCGTTGGTTGGGCTTGGGATATCACAAACTTTGTATGGTGGGTGGGTATTGGTCACGCGGGGACATTGATTTCAGCGGTGTTATTATTGTTCCGTCAAAAGTGGAGAACTTCGATCAACCGTTCGGCGGAAGCGATGACTATTTTTGCGGTTTTATGTGCAGCTTCCTTTATTTTGGCGCACATGGGACGGCCTTGGTTAGCTCACTGGGCTTTGCCTTTACCTAACGCTTTTGGTTCGCTATGGGTTAACTTTAACTCCCCATTGGTTTGGGACGTATTCGCGATTTCAACTTATTTATCTGTATCCTTAT
>CANIYB010000110.1 GCA_947471105.1 Cytophagaceae bacterium | reverse complement strand
GTCAAAAAATCTTGGGCAATTGATTCCTGTAATATTATAGTATCAAGCGAATTGCAAACAGAGGGGCGGCTAACTTTAGCATTGACAACAACAGAAACAGCCATAGCAATATCAGCCGATTTGGCTACGTAGGTATGGCAAACTCCGGCTCCCGTTTCTATGGTAGGTACCATTGATTCTCTTCTGACACGCTGTATTAAAGCCTCAGATCCTCTCGGAATAATGACGTCTACGTATTTTACCGCATTTAAAAGCGTGGAAACATGCTTACGATCAGTTGGCAAAAGTCGAACTAAATCTGGCGAAAGTCCTGCTGAAATAAGCGCTTGATGAATCAATTGGACTAAAATAACATTTGAGTGCCAAGCATCAGTACCTCCACGTAAAACAACTGCATTTCCCGACCGAATACAAAGTGCAGCGACGTCAACCGTTACATTGGGTCTTGATTCAAAAATTACGCCTACAACCCCCAGCGGAACAGATATTTTTGTCAATTTCAATCCGTTGGCAAGTAATTTATTCGTTAAAATTTGCCCTGTAGGATCTTTAAGGTTCGCTATTTCATCTACGCTTTTGGACAAATGAATAATTCGATCTGAATTCAATAGTAGCCGATCCCTCATAGGATCATCGACAGAAATAGAGGCTAAATCTTTTACGTTTTCAGCGATGATTTCAGCTGATTTTTCAAGTAACAATTGGGCTAAATGGAATAAAACTTCATTTTTCTTTTCAGATGTAGCCAAAGCTAAAGAAGTAGAGGCTCCTCTTGTTAAAGCTAATTGTTCGATAATTTCATTCTCTGAAAAAGACATAGTCAATGATTAAAATATAACCCGGCAAAATAATTAAAAATCATATCCAAACGTCAAATAGGTAATTGGAGGTTTCACTTCACCATTATCAACGCCAAAAGCATAATCAAATTTGATGAAGTAGCCTAACAAATTGGCCCGAGTACCCACCCCGTATCCAAACAAAAATGGGTTTCTGAAATCCGTAACCGTAGCCTTAAATGGGTTTGTACCGCCACCGTATACATTGGTGTTAAAGCCATTCGTCCGAGAAAAAGGATTGGTTCCGGTCCAAGCACTTCCGATATCGGTAAATCCAATAAACTGAAATGAATTCATGAATCTAGATTTTGAAAAATCTGCACTTAATAGTGATTTAAGGGGAATTCGAAGTTCTAAGTTGACCAATAAATGACTATTTCCGGACAACTTATTCATATTGAATCCTCTCAAGGAAGTAGCAAAATCACTCATAAAAACATCCCTTTGCGCGATACCTTGCATGCCTAAAGGGTTCTCCTTATTTCTAGAATCCGTATTAATAAATAACCAATTATCCATCCCCCCTAAGATGGTTTGTCGGGCCGCAGCACCTATTGCATGAGAAGCTGAAATCCTACCTGCCAATAAAAAAGTATTGGACAGTTTGAGGTATTGGCGTGCGTCTATTTTAAATCGGGTAAAACCTAAACCATTGGTTAAACCTAATTGGTTTTCTGCTGACAAATTCATCCTAAAACCAGTTCTTAAGTTCTCAGCCAAATGAATCGTATTGTCAAAAGTGTATTCCACTTTTGTTCCACCATAAGTGGCTAAGTCTTCCGGGGTGGCTAAATTATATTGATCGAAAGCTCGGTTCGATGTAAATATTCCTGAAAATGACAATTTGCTTGACAGATCAAATGGATAAACGGCTTTTATTTCAAAACGATTAAATCTAATTTTTTGGGAATATGTTTCCGTCTGCTGATCTAATACCTTACGATCAAATCGAACAAACCAATCCACTTTATTAGCCAAATAGGCATATTCACCCCATAAATCAGTATTTTTTAAATTCGATGTGACAAAAATTCCTGTTCTAACTAAATGATTTTCTAGTAAATCATTCATCTTAACCTCAAAAGAATACCCCAATCCCCTCACTGGATCTACTCGGAAATTTCCATCCGAATTGTTAATGACAAAAGAATTTTGATATTCAATGGGCCCCGTCAATTTTCCAGGCTCCTTACGAAGTCGTAAACTCGCTTGGCGATCTAGTCGAGCTTTTTTCAATTCTGCATTTCGCTTATCACGCGCTGATAAATTCTGATTTAACGTGCTATCAACAACTGAATCTTGAAAAGTCGATTCCGTATTTTGATTATTATCTAAAGTTGGAATCCATTGGCTCGTCTGAAGATTCAAAATCACATCCGCTGGGAAATACTGTAATTTGTCCGTCAAATTATCCCGACTTTTAAAAACAATTTTATCCTTTACCCAATCAAAACTATCCCAAGTACCCGCACGTATGGGGGTAAAAGAGAACTTGTCCGTATTCATGTGATAAGAAACCAATTCATTTCCAGAATATTGCTTGACCAAAAGATAAATTAAACTATCGGAAACAGCTCTCACATTAAAATAATCCCCTTTATGCGAAAAGACTCTTTGTACTTTAGAAGGCTCATCCGCTCTCCATCTGTACAATGATTTGATTCCTTCTTTTGTCAAATTATTTTGCAATGTATCATCATACCGATCGGACACATACAACACATCCCCAGTGGTTCCCACCCAATGCGCTTCCGATTCGTCATACATATCCTGAGTAATGGGAGAAAAACGATTTCGCTTTAAATCATAAATTCCCACATCCACTTGTCCGTTTCTTAGGGTACGAACCAACATTCTTTGTGCATTACTAGATAATTCAAAATCTAAAAATTGCCAGTCGCCCAAACTCTTTTTAGCTTCCATGCGAATGGAATTTCGTTTATCTGTCAATGGCGCAAAAGTTTGTAACCATGACTTACCTTCATTCTGATATAAAATAGAAAGGCTATTTGTTTTTGACCAAAAAACGAGAGGCCCTCTCCCATTTGAAATTCGCAAGGGATCTTTTAATCCTGTTTTAAAAACCTCCGTTGTCCTTTTATTCTTCAAATTCATAAGTTGAATTTGAAATTTACCTGACTCATCGATTACATAGGCCATCCAATTTCCATCTGAACTAACTTTGAAATCGCGCAACACTTCTCCCCGATCTAATTCTTTTTGAATTAAATCAGTGGCTCCCTGAGTCGCGACCGTATTTACCTCATACTGCTTTGATTCAGACAAATAAAACTCATACCATTCCTTCAAAAATTTAGCAAATGGCCTACGTAACGTGCTTGAAATACTCGATTGATCATTGCGAATGATCCGTGTTAAATTCAAAATATTGCCCACAGGCTGCTTGCCATATGTTTTAGCAATGTAGTTCCATATAGACTGCCCTAATAATTCAGCTTCTTTTCCCCTCGCTAAAGAAGGTTTCCTTACTTTATTTGATGAAACTACTTGGTACATATATTGATTCATCTCAGGCGAATCGCCAAAAGCAACAAAGGCAGAAATACCCGATAAATACCATTCAGGAAGACTTAACAACAAAGAATTTTGTAAAACATCTTTTATGCTACCCCCATAAAGCATGTCGTGAACATATACTTTAGCAATTTCCTTGCTTAAATTTTTTCGAAAGTTTGTTAGATCTTCACTAAAGGAAATTTCAAATCTGAATTTGGACAAATTCTCATTCTCCACTTCATCCGGATTATTTAAACTGATTCCGCTATTGGACTGCAATAATTCCGATTGAGACGGATAAACAAATATTTTAGTTTTCTGAAAGGGAGTATAACTGAGTAATTGAGTAATCCTTTGAAAATCACTCTCCGCAAATTGAATAGTGGTTCTAGCTAAATTTTCATTTTTACCAAAATAATAAACTTCGAAATTTTGGCTTGAAAAAAAATGCCAAACAAACTTTTGGTATTGAATGCGTGTCTTGTCAAATGGTCTTTGGGATGGATAAAAATCTTGCGCGACTAGACTAGTGCATACGTTCGCCAACAACAAAACCAATAAGTATTTAAATATAAGACGCATTTAGGGAAACTCAGAAAATCAAATTTAACGATTTAAATGGAAAATAAATGATTAAATCGTCGAATTGATGCGTCAGGATGAACCATTTTTTTTCCTTGTATTTCACTCACAAATTCATCGGCAAAATAAGGAATTAAAGAAACCCCTTTAGAACCAAATCCATTAAAAATACCTACGGCTTTTTCTGGTTGCATACCCACAAAAGGCCGTCTATCTTGTGTGGCTGGCCTAATACCCACCAATTTTTCTATTTCAATATAATCGCTCAATTGGAATTGGGCCAATTTATCTTTCAGTTCTTCATAACCGGAGACTGTCGGCTCAGACCCAAATTCATCCCAGCGATAAGTAGCGCCTACTTTATACGCGTTCTGTCCAATCGGCAACAAAAATCCATTTTTATTTAAGATAAAAGATGGATCTGCTTGAACCGTTTGAATTTTAAGCAATTCGCCCTTGGCCGGTAAAAAATTCAAACATGACCACAATGGATTGTTCATTCCATGAAATCCCTCACAAAAGATGACCTGAGAAAAACCGGAAATATCTGTTTGACCCTCAACAAATTCTTTATTGAAAAACACACCTATCTCCTTAAAAAAATATTGAGATGAACTTAATAAATGGGGCACATCCACCCAACCCGCATTTTTCACCCATACACCATCTGCTTTCCAATCCAAAAATTCATTGTCTATTTCCTCACGCCTGGCGTTCAACCAATCAGCCATTTCAAGATTAGCAAAGGGTCTGAATAATGGCATCGGGAAAAAGAAGGAAGCGTTTAACTTTTTTTCTAGTGCTTGGTAAAATGGAAATAAGTAGGTGAAAATTTCAGTGGCTAACCAAGTTGGCTCTAATTTTCGACCCGTAACCGGATTGAAAATACCACCTGCGGCATTTGAAGAAGTAAAATGTGTTTGACTAGAATCCCAGATTTGAAATTCAATATTTTGTTGATGTAAATGATGAGCCAGTATTGTTCCGGCCAAACCATGGCCCACAATCAAAATAGATTTATTTGATTTCACCTTGAACTCTTCGTACGTGTTCTAAAACAAACTCTACTTGTTCATCCATGCTTTTAAAAGAGGTGTCAAGATCAATCGCGTCATCAGCACGTTTAAGTGGACCTTCGCTTCGATTCGAATCGATTTCATCACGCTTTCGTAAATTTTCAACAATCTCTTCCAAAGGCAAATCTTCCCCTTTCTGTAAAAGCTCCAACTTACGACGTTGGGCCCTAATATGAGGTTCAGCGGTCATGAATATTTTCAATTCTGCATTTGGAAAAACAACCGTTCCTATATCTCGACCATCCATCACGATCCCCTTTTTCTCCCCCATTTTTTGTTGGAGTGCAACCATCGCATGTCGAACGATGGGCAATGCACTGACCTGGCTAACCATATCAGAAATAAACATCATTCTTATTTCGCTCTCGACATTTTCACCATTCAAGTAAGTATCTGATGACTGTTTAACAGGATTAAACACAAAAGTTATTTCAATTTCCTTTAACGCATCCGCAACTTGATTCAAATCTGACAAGGAGATATTATTGCGATGAAAATACAAGGCCACTGCTCGGTACATCGCTCCGGAATCCACAAACGCATAATGCAAAACAGCGGCTACATGACGAGCCGTTGTGCTTTTTCCACAAGAAGAAAATCCGTCAAGCGCGATGACAATTTTTTTTGACATAATTAAATAAATGCGTTAATGGCCTCAAAACAAGCTTCTGGGGCCTCATATTGCCCCTGGTGACCTACACCTTGTAAAATTACTAATTTATGTTGGGCTTTATCTTGTAAAACCTCTTTAATTAAATCCGTGGAAATTAATGCGTCATCACTCCCCTGAATAAATAAAAATGGGATTTTAGTATTAGCTAAAAACAATTGATAATCAGGTCTATTTTTCATCGCTATGGAAGAAGCAATCAAACCATTCGAAGGTATATCTTGATACCGAGCAATTAAATTCTTCAGTAATTCAACATGAATTTCGGCAAATTTTGGCGCAAATAAATTTGGAACAAATGGGCCTAAAAAATCTTTAACAGGGTATTTTTTAAGAAAATCAATGGTTCGCTGGCGCCCGATTTTTTTCTCATCTGTGTCGGCAAATGGGCTTGAATGAAGCATTACCACCTGATGAATTTGAATAGGAAATAACTCGGCCAAAGCCAGAGCCACATAGCCCCCCATCGAGTGACCCACTAAAATGAATTTAGTTTCAAGAGGTAAACTTGACATGATTTTAAGGGCATAATCTTTCATGTCCAAACAATCCGTCCAGGTGGAATAGTCGACTACAATGTATTCAAAGGGCCAAGAAAAGAAGGGTAAAAAATCAGACCATACGCGTTGGTCTTCTCCAAATCCGTGTAGAAAAACGAATTTAGTTGGCATGTCAATAATACGTATTTAATAATCCCAAGATTGTGAAAAGCAATCCGATAAAAGCGGAAATACCTCCAATTAAACCTAGCCCAAACACACTTAGAACGATGCCAATTGCTAATAAAGTAACCCCAATTTTCAATCGAGGTTCCCAATGAATAGCCCCCGATTTTTTTTCGGCCAACTTATTTTGAGCCTTGAAATTTCGAATAGTCTGAACCACTTCTTTTTGGTGTACCTTTTTTTGGATCTTCCTAACTTGTATAGAATTAAGATTCCTTGAGAAAGACTGAATATGGTGATCTTCAATGGTTTGATTTGTAGACCCAATCAATAAAGTTTGGGAAGGTGACACAAGAGAAGATTCAATTGGTAAAATATTAGAACGGCTGGCTAACAATTGAGGCTCTTGCCTATCAGCATAAACATTTCGAGCTACATCATTAGAAAAGTAACCTTTCGAACGTGAGCAAGCGCTTAAGGCTACTACTAAAAAGGAAAAGATTAAAATTTTAAATTTAAGCGACATGATCAATTTGATGGAAAACAGTACGTTCAAACTTAGTTTTAGCATACGTTAAGTCGACTTTAAAATCCTTTAAATTTTCTTGAGATGGAATTTCATACATCGCATCATTCATAATCGCTTCCATAATCGATCTTAAACCTCTGGCACCTAATTTAAATTGCATCGCCTGTTCTACTAAGTAGCTCAACGCCTCCTTAGAGAAACTTAATTTAACCCCCTCCATGTCAAAAAGCTTACTATACTGTTTAACAAGCGCATTTTTAGGTTCAGTTAAAATAGACAATAAAGCTACACTATCTAAAGGATTTAAATAGGTAATCACAGGAAGTCTACCTAATAATTCAGGAATCAAACCAAATGATTTTAAATCTTGGGCCGAAACATATTTCATGATTTGATCTTGTTCAAAAGACTTATGAAACGTATCGTCTCCTGAGAAACCAATAGGTCTAGCATTTAATCTTTTGGCAATATGACGTCCAATTCCGTCAAAAGCCCCCCCACAAATAAATAAGATATTTTCTGTGTTGACCGCAATCATTTTTTGATCTGGATGTTTTCTGCCTCCTTGCGGTGGAACGTTAACAATAGAACCTTCCAATAATTTTAATAGTGCTTGTTGGACTCCTTCACCAGAAACATCTCTCGTAATCGAGGGATTATCTGATTTTCTAGCAATTTTATCGATCTCGTCGATGAATACAATG
>CANIYB010000109.1 GCA_947471105.1 Cytophagaceae bacterium | reverse complement strand
TAAATAAAAGTTTGCCGCTGCTGCGTATCGACCTTTTTGAAAGGCTAATGCACCTTGGGCCGCATAATTGTTAATGTTTCCAGAAGTTGCCGCAGTTCCCATGACGGTATTTTTGGCATCGGAAATGATGACAGAGTCCTGGGGGAATTTTTGCATCGCAAAATCTAGCATATTGAACATCCTTTTATCTGAAGCTCCTTTTACTTCATAAAGGCCAAGAATATACTGGGCATAGGCTAATCCACCTGTTCTATACTTGTTATAAAGTTTGAATATTTTATTTATTTCAAGCGTATCTCGTTTTTTGGCCGCCGCAAAAATCGCATTTTTATAATAACTACTGGATCTGGGCCAATGGTAAAAAGCATTGAAGGCAAAATACGAAACGCTGTCTATATTCTTTTTATCGGCATAAATCGCTGTCCTAATAAAATCATTGTAATGTAAAAAGGGATTATCTTGATCACTTTCTTTCAATAACTTTAAAGCAACGTCGTAATTCTTATCTCTAAATTCATAGCGGGCAATGAGCGCTTTGATGGGTAGGGTAGAGGTGGACAAATTGGGGAATGCTGGAAAGGCATTTTCTACTTCTTCCAATGCCATTTTCGGATCGGTATCAATTTCCCCCATGACAAATTTTTGAACTTTGAGGGATTTAAAAACTTGGTTGTTGATGTAAATCGACCCGCCGATGAACATAAAACCGAGGACAATATAAAGGAGTGCTGAATGATTGAAAGTAATTTTTTTGCCTACATTGGGTAATAAATACGTTGGCGCAAATATTAATCCCATCGTAAGCGTCAACATCGTTTGCATCGAGGTTCGCTCGGTCGGGAAATTTAAAAATGCATCAACAAAATAGCAGCTTAGCGCCATGAAAGATATGGTTGCAAACAATCGGAATTCTTTGGCATCCTCCTTTGCCCAAAGCCTCAGCGTAAATAAAAATGCCAAGATAAATAAGCCTAGGTAAGCCAATCCACCAATGATTCCTAAATCAGCGGCAGCCTCGATAAAGTCGTTATGCGCATGATAGGGGACGAATAGGTCATTGGTATATTCTTTTTCATAGGGGATAGAGGCCAGTTTCCAGTTGCCATATCCATCGCCTATGAATGGGTGTTTGGATGTATAGTCTAAGCCGGCTTTCCAAAGTCTCAAACGGCTTTCTTCCTTCGTATTGGCCGTAATGTCATCGATTCGTTTGGTGACAGTTCCGTAGCCTCCTTGTACTTCTTGGGATTTAACGGCATTTTCTAAGACTAAATTAGCAGAAAAGAATGCTATCGAAATAGGGATAATGAAGTAGGCGAGGGGCCAAGCGATTTTTGGCCAGGCAGATTTTATTTTAAAGTAAATTGTGCTGGCGGCGAAAATGACAAGGATTAAAAACAGCCCCACAAAAGTGGACCTTGTGTTCAAGATAAAAAGTGCAAAGCTTCCAAAAAACAGGACAAATACGCCAATCGTACGCCCTAAAAATTTAGATCGTAAAATTACAAAAAGGGCAAAAGGGAATTTGATCAATAAACTGGCGGCCATTACGTTCTTGTTGCCATTATTACCCATGAGGCTTAAAATATTTTGATCTAAGAGCATCGTTTTTGCGTTCTTCGTAAAGCTTGAAATCACGGCGATGCTATCATAAAATAAAACTAGGCTAATCAATATTGAAATAGGCAGGTAATAAGATTTGATGTCTTTTTTATATAGAAGAATCGCAAAATTAGTGTAGATAAAAAAGGTACTGGCTAGCCTCGCTAAGCATACAATGGCTTCTGTTGGGTTGATGGCATAGCTGACAGAAACGATGGCCCAAATAAAATAAAAGGAATAAAGGAGAGAGAATTTTTGGCTAAAAACGCTTTTTATTGCTTCTGAATAGTGTTTCCTTTGGAAGAAAATGTAGGCTAAAACAATGGCATCTATGAGACTCGTGTATAACCACTGGGCACCCATCACATCAGCCCCACCAAAATCAGGGATAAAATGTACGAATAGGTAGAAGAATAATATGATTAATAGAGATAAATTAGGTAGGATTTTCATTCGAAAGTAAATTTTAATTTTCTCTTTAGGTTTAAAAAATTACATTAGAAATAAATTGATTTAATTAGATTCAATTTCGAAATTACTGATAATATTTAGTTTTTGATTATGCAATGACGCATTTAGATTTAAGTAAGCCTTATAATTGGTGTTATTTATAATCAGGATTTTTGATTAATTTTTGCGGATTAAATATTCTTGTCGGTTAAATTTATTGAGATCCACATATGAAAGTTTTTTTTCTCTTTTTGTTTGTCATTTGTTCTGAAAACCTATTGGGTCAAAATAATCATTTGTTAAATCAATTGGTTAAAAATAAGCATTTAATTGCCTTATGGGATTTTAAAGAAGCTAAAGGGGATAAAAGAAAGTCATTGTTGGGCCCCTATGAACTATCCGAAATGGATGGGCAAATTGAGCGAATGGAGGAGGGGCCACTGTCTGGATATTCAGCTAAATTTGGCACTGGAGCTTATTTGTCTTTACATAACAATCAAACAGGTTTATTGAATATTCATGGCGCTGGCCAAGGAGTTACTGTGGCTGCTTGGGTAAAATGGACTGGCGAAACGACGGGGTTTGTTGGCGGAATGTGGAATGAGTATCTCGATGGCGGGAAACGCCAATATGGTTTGTTTATTTCATTGCCCCATTACAATGGAAAAAATCAAGTCTGTGGACATATATCGTATACCGGTAAGCCTACACCTCCTTTCCCATATTCGAGTGATTATTCCGCGAGTAAGCAAGAAGTAAAGGCCAATGAATGGACTTTTGTTGCTTTTACTTATGATGGACAATACATTCGATCCTATGTTAATGGACAATTTCAGTCGAGGGAAAAGGAGCTTATTCTAAACACAAAGGGCTTCGAAGGGTATCCTGATGGCTTAATTCAGTCCAAAAATCCCTATTATTTTCCGGATGGAATCGGCAATAATGGTTCGGATTTTACGGTTGGAGCGGTGCTATTAAAAAGAGGGATGGGGAATTTCTTTAAAGGGCAAATTGGCGGCCTAGCCGTTTTTAACCACGCTTTAAGCCCCAAAGAATTAAACAAATTAGCGAAGCAATAAAAATCCTCTTATCCATTACCTCTTACCTATTTAATTTTTTTGCAAAACAGTTTTGAGAATTGTAATTTTAATTTTATTTCTGTCAGGTTAGTGAATTGCAAGGGCGGGGCAAAATCAATAATATTTGTCCCATGAGGCTAGGAAAGTACCCGCATATTTATTTTTTCTTATCCCTGATTCCGATCTTTTCTTTCTTTTTTATTCAAAACAAGTTTATTGTCAATGCTGCTTATTCGGATGATTGGAACGCCATTAATGGTTTAGTCATTCGATATTTTTCAGCGGGGGATTCTTTTTTTGATAAATTATCTTTAATCATTAGTCAAAACAATGAACATCGAGAAGGCTATTTATCCATAATTGCTATTATTCAATTTTGGATTTTTGGAAATATAAATTACA
This sequence comes from Cytophagaceae bacterium, assembly GCA_947471105.1. Classification (GTDB taxonomy): domain Bacteria; phylum Bacteroidota; class Bacteroidia; order Cytophagales; family Spirosomataceae; genus Aquirufa. The sequence continues at coordinate 4,141 of CANIYB010000109.1, read as the reverse complement.
AGCTGTTTGATTTACTAGGTTCATTATCAATCTTAGGAATATTTTTTATTTTTTATGGGTACCTTTTAAAATTCAATAAGCCACGTTGGATTATTCTACCTATTTCCTTTATTCTTTTCAATTTCCTATACTACCAAAATTCTTTTTGGTCCATCTGTGCGCTTCAGAATAACACTATCCTGTTTTTCGTGTTGACTACATTTTATTTTTTAATTGACCTGAATTCAAAGCTTAAATTCATTGTGGCTTTACTTTTCGCAATTTTGGCCACATTTACAAGTGGGAATGGAATGCTTGTATTTATTGCCGCAATTCCCATGTTTAAGGGTTCCAGCGCTAAATTTATTTCGATTTGGGCCATCAACTTTTTACTTATCATATTTCTATATTACCAAGGATATGTCCATCCATTACAAAGAGGTGAAATTTTGGATAATGTATTTTTATTTTGGCCCATTGCAAAAACTTTTTTTGTCTATTTAGGCTCATCCTTATCCGTTTTTAATTTTCAGTCCATGGATGTTTTAATCCCATCGAGTTTTTGCTTAGGGCTTATTTTAACAGCTTTGTTAATTAAATTCTTAATCGATCATTTTAAATCCATTGTACTAGTTAAATCAAATTTCGATTTTATTATTTCAGGCTTAGTATTCATTTTATTGACCATGTTGGTCTATTCAATCGGCAGAGCAAATGATCGGACAGAATTAGTTTTTGAGAGCCGCTATGCCATTACTATGTCGATAGGCTTATGCTTAATTACTTTGTTGTTATATGATAAATTACTTGGAAATCGACTCTTGAAGTATAGTTTATTGTCAATAACCATCTCTTTTTGCTTCCTTTCTTATACTAGTAAATTATTAGATAGTGTGAATTTTAATCATGTGGTTGCGGCTAATTTTATCAAACACAATTTACAGCATCGAGAACATTTTTATTACAAGTCGAATCAAGGTAAAAAAGTGGATTTAACACATCCAATTATCTCAAACGATTATTTATTGCCCAAACCAATGGTTTCCTTATCGACCACTGTGATGGGGACTATGACTTATTTAAATGAAGTAATAGATATTTCTTTTTCACATCACTATGTAAAATTAGATCCTCGGTTGGATGCTATTTCTCGATTTATGATTAGTGATTTTGCTACACCTCTTCCTAGAGAGAAAAATCATATGGCTGATTTTCATTTAACCTCCTTAAATAATGTCATTTCATATCATAATGAAAAAGCTAAATCTGTCATTTCGACGGGTTCAGATGGCTGTTATTTGGTCCTTAAAAATAGATTGAATCAATATTGGGTATTTAATATGTTTTGGGGAAACAGTGATTTTGAAAGCCAACTATTTAATTTTGGTGGTATTTGTGTTAAAAATTTAAGTGGAAATATTCCGTTTAAATATTTTCCAGATGATATTTATACGCTTCGAATCATTAATATTTCAGGAGCTAAAAAAGAAGTAGTCGGAGAGTTAAGCCAGGTGAAATTGTCAGGAATTTAACATTTTGATTTAACCCAAGGAATTTTTCAATAATTCTGAATATTTTTTTTTTGATTCAAAATACTCTTTTTCGTCGCTAAATAGTACAAATCACCCAAAAAAGCCTTTGTTTTGTAATTGATTTAATCCTATTTAATGTTTCGCTTTCGCCTGTCAATCATCCGTTTATTTTTGTTGCTAGGAATTCTTCTTCAATATAAGAGCCACGCTCAAAACATTGCTAGATTGCGATTCGATGATGATTTTTCTTACTTAAATGCCGATTCACTTAAAACTACCTGGAAAGAAAAAATTAAAAATGTTCCCTTAGGCACTGATTTACAATTGAGTTTAGGTGGAGAATGGAGAGAACAATATCAATCGTATGAACATCTAAATTTTGGTGAGGTACCCACTGATTTCATTACCGCTAGTCCGCATCAAATCATGCATCGAATGATGTTTCATGCGAATGTGACTTATAAAAAATCTTTTCGAATCTTTGCCCAATTAAACAATACAGCCCGTTTTTTAAACCCTAATCCATTTACGTCCCAATTAGATGAAAATTTATTGTCTGTTCATCAGTTGTTTTTAGATACTCACATAAAAGGAAATTGGTTGTTGAGATTAGGCCGACAAGAATATACTTGGGGCCTAGAGCGTTTTGTCGCCACGAAAGAAGGGCCCAACACACGTCATCCTTTTTATGGGGCAACCTTGAAATATGTAAGTCCTAAAAATAAATTGGACTTATTTATTTCCAATCCCATGAAAATGAATCCTGGAGTTTTTGATGATGTACGCTCTTCAGAATCGCTTTCTGGTATTTATTACATGCATACTCCTTCCAAATCTAGACTAAACATAGACTTATATTATTTTAATTTAGAAAGTAATCTACGTGAATATATGTTTAAAAAGGGCAATGAAATAAGGCATACATTTGGCTCACGCTTATATAGCTCATTAGGTCTTTGGAATTATGATGTGGAAATTGCTAAGCAATTAGGTTCTTTTGACCAATTATCGATTTCATCATATATGGCTGTTTGGGATTTTAATGTAAGCCCTATCCATCATATTTATCTTGGTTTTAGTGGAAATTATGTTCCAGGTGATAATTCGGGTTCAGATATGGAATTAAATACGTTTAATACGCTATACGCCAGACCTCCATTTGGGCAAACCGTTTCTTTAAATATTAGTAATACAGTTAATATCAGTCCTTACCTTCGATATCAGCATACTAATAAATGGCTGGTTACATTAAGAAGCTCATTTATTTCTCGTGAAAGTTTAGCTGATGGGATATTTACACCCAATATGACTCCATTAAGGCCTATTTCGGGTAAAAAAATTGTCAGCGATGCACGCCAAGTAGGGAATATTTTTGCATTGGACGCTAATTATTTCCCAACGAAACACCTTAGCTTACAATTTGAATTAGGGTATTGCGTGGCGGGTGATTATATGAGTGACACAGGAAACGGTCGAAATGTATTGTATTTTGCCCTTAGAAATGCTTTCAAATTTTAATCCATGAGAATTTTAACGTGTGTAAAACCTGGTGAATTTGCTTATTCGGATGCTCCCGCACCCGAATTAAAACACGGATATGCACTGGTAAAAGTTAAACGCATTGGAATTTGTGGAACGGATTTACATGCCTTTGAAGGGACTCAGCCGTTTTTCAATTACCCACGCGTGCTTGGACATGAGCTTGCAGGGGAGATTGTAGAGATAGAAGCCCATGCACATTATAAGGTAGGAGACCACGTGAGCATCATTCCTTATTTTTCTTGCGGAACCTGTTTTGCATGTACTCAAGGAAAGACGAACTGCTGCACTACATTAAACGTTTTTGGAGTTCATAGCGATGGAGGAATGGCAGAGTTTATTTTAATTCCCATCGATTCATTATTTAAAGATCCCTCTTTAAGCCTTGACGCATTGGCTCTTTTGGAACCCTTGTCCATCGGTGCTCATGGAATTAAAAGAGCTCAAATCAAACCTAATGAATTTGTGTTAATTGTAGGCGCTGGCCCGATAGGCTTGGGAGCTGCCGCCATGGCTTCATTGGCCGGAGCCCAAGTGATCATCCAAGATGTCAATCAGAATCGGCTCGATTTTGCCAAAGAAAAACTACATATTCCCTTTAGCATTAATCCAAACCAAGAGGATGCTTTAATCGCTTTAAAGGAAATAACCAATGGAAATATGCCTCGTGTGGTCATCGATGCCACGGGGTATAAAAAAGCCATGGAGCAATCTTTTCAATATATTTCTCACGGGGGTACCTATGTGTTGATCGGGTTGCAATTATCTGAAATTTCTTTTTCACACCCTGAATTTCACAAACGAGAAGCTACCCTGATGAGCAGTCGGAACGCCACGCGTGAAGATTTCCAATGGGTAGCCAATTCCATAGGCCAACAAAAAATAGATCCAAGTCTATTTATCTCACACCGAATTGCTTTTGAGGATGTAGCTGACCAATTTCCAGATTTAATGAATCCCTCTATGGGTGTTGTAAAAGCGATGATAAGCTTTGAATAAAGGGTGTTTAGAACTGAAAGTTTAAACCCAAATTCCAATTAAATTTTGTTTCCGGTTCTGTGTGCAATGGATGAACGGTTTGGAAACTAACG
>CANIYB010000108.1 GCA_947471105.1 Cytophagaceae bacterium | reverse complement strand
GGGTAAAAAAAATTAAAAAACGGATAATTTTTAATTTAAAAGCTAATTTTACGTCATGACTAGTTTAGAAGAATTAAAAAAGAAAATACCAACTCAGATTGCTGTGATTGGTGGAGGGAGTTGGGCTACGGCATTAGTAAAAATTCTTTCTGAAAATCACGTAAAAATCAAGTGGTGGATCCGCAGAAAAGCGGATGTTGATTTCATTAGAAAATACAACCACAATCCTAGTTATTTAACGGACGTCGCCATAAATCCGCGCAAGGTAAAGACATACAATAAAATGTCTGAGGCATTAAACGGCGTAGAATACATCATTTTAGCCATTCCCGCGGCTTTTATTCCGGTTACCTTAAAGGATTTAAATAAGAAGCATTTTGAGGGGAAAAAAGTAGTTTCAGCGATCAAAGGTATGATTCCTGAAGAAAATTTGTTGGTTACGGATTGGTTAACCCGAGAATTTAATTTGCCCATAGGGCAAACATGTGTGATTGCAGGACCCTGTCATGCAGAGGAAGTTGCTTTAGAAAAGCAATCGTATTTAACCATCGCATCTCCTAATATCGAAGTAGCAAAATCATTTGCTAATTTATTGAATTGCCGATTTTTACAAGCGAATGCGATTGCTGATTTATATGGAGTTGAATATTGCGCAGTAATCAAAAATATCATTGCGATTGCCTGCGGTATCACGCGAGGCCTTGGATTTGGAGACAATTTTCAGGCTGTGTTAGTCAGTAATGCCATGCAAGAAATTAAGATATTTTTAGATGAAATCTATCCCAAAGAGAATCGAGATCTAAATAACTCAGGGTATTTAGGGGATTTATTAGTGACCGCCTATTCACAATTCTCTCGAAATAGAACTTTTGGGAATATGATCGGCAAAGGCTATTCGGTAAAATCGGCGCAGATTGAGATGAATATGATTGCCGAGGGTTATTATGCCGTTCGTAGTATTTACTTGATTTCAAAACAGCATCATATAAAATTACCGATCATCGATGCGGTCTACCACATTGTCTATGAGAAGACAAATCCCTTGATCGAGATGAACACGCTAAAAGGATATCTTAAATAAAAGACCGAATGAGTTCCGCCGTTTTTGCGAGAGACTCTTGGCTCAGTTTCAACTTTTCTTGAGAAAAATTAATGTCCAACATCCGATTTAAAGGAACCAGGTGCACGTGAGCGTGAGGAACTTCCAGCCCAATGACAGCTACACCAATGCGCTTACAGGGAATTGCCTTTTTAATTGCTGGGGCAATGCGCTGAGCAAATTTCATTAAGCCGGCTAAAACCTCTGGATCCAAGTCGAAAATATAGTCAATTTCTTGTTTTGGGATTACCAAGGTATGGCCTTCTACCAAGGGCATCACATCTAAAAACGCTAAAAATTGATCATCTTCGGCAATCTTATGGCAAGGAATTTCGCCTCGAACGATTTTAGAAAAAATAGAGCTCATCGTTAATCGATACGTCTTAGATTACACTTAGAAACAGGCTTAATAATTAAAGGCACTTTTTCCAATTTTACGGCATCGCTATCTAAACCAAACCACTTATCTTCCGAAGGAGTGAACTGTTTGACAAAGAAATAAGCCTTCATCACCATTCGGTCTAAAAGTGGTAATTCATTATCAAAAGATAAGAATTTTTCAAGCACGACAAATCGGAAATCGCCAATCACATTTTGTTCATTCAAGGATTTATATCGAGAAGTAATATCCACCTCACCTCTAGAAACCATTTCTTCAACCACCTTTCTGAAGTATAGGTTGATTTTTTGTTCTACCCGGAAACCTAATTTGAAATTAACTTTAATAATGTCATCGGGTTCGATCACGGTTACTTTATAATCCATGGTATATGGCTCATCCAAGGTATCTACATGGACAAACCAATAAATATCGGCCTTTTTGGGGCGACGTTGGAAAATGGAATAAATGATTTTTGATTCGATATCAGTGACCCTACCAGCATTGGACATAAAAACTAAATGCGTGGCATATTTAGGAATCGTATCATCATTACTCAAATCCTTTAACGGCTCTATATATTCCGACAATGGCTCATATTCGGTCAATTTATTTTTAATGCGAGAAGCTCTAAACCAAATCCACATCACCAAAATAATCACACCCGCAATGAAAAGGGACACGTAACCTCCATGGGTAAATTTCTGCAAATTGGCCACCAAGAAAGAGCCTTCTAATGAAATATAAACTAAAAGGAAAAGTAGGATCCACCACATATCTACCTTCTTGATGTGCAGGTAATAGGCCATCAAAGAAGTGGTCATTAACATGGTCAATGTAATCGCTAAACCATAAGCGGCCTCCATGTTGGCTGATTCCTTAAACCACAATACAACACCTACACAACCCATCCATAATAAAATATTGATGGAAGGTACGTATAATTGGCCCTTTTGATCAGATGGATAAACTAACCGCACTTTAGGCCAAAAATTAAGTCGAATCGCCTCGGAAATCAAGGTAAATGATCCTGAAATTAATGCCTGACTGGCTATCACTGCGGCAGCGGTAGCGACCATAATTCCAGAGAATAAAAATTCACGAGGAAGTAATTCAAATATAGGTTTACGTCCATCTAGGGTCATTCCTTGATGTGCTAAAAGCCAAGCACCTTGTCCAAAATATTGAAGCAATAAAGTGATTTTGACAAAAATCCAACTTACTCGAATATTTCCACGGCCACAATGACCTAAGTCGGAATAAAGTGCCTCTGCTCCCGTTGTACATAAAAATACTGCACCTAAAGCCCAAAATCCAGCACTGCCTGCTTGGTGAGTAGTTAATAATTCCCAGGCATAAACAGGGGAAATGGCGCGCAAAATAGACCAATCATTTTGTATCCAGATGATTCCAAAAAGTCCTAGCATGGAAAACCATAAAAGCATGATCGGCCCAAATAACTTTCCTACCACCTTCGTTCCAAAAATTTGGAAAATAAAGAGAATGGTTAATATAAATATAACCAGTGGAACGGTATCTGTAACAAAAGGGGTACCATCTGGATGATGAAGCATACGTAAGCCCTCAACTGCAGAGGATACCGAGATAGGTGGTGTGATAATTCCATCCGCAAGTAAAGCCGCCCCGCCGATAATGGCTGGCAATGTCAACCATTTTGCATGACGTCTAACTAACGCAAAAAGGGCAAAAATTCCGCCCTCACCCTTATTATCTGCACGAAGAATTAATATGACATATTTAAGTGTAGTCTGCAATGTCAAGGTCCAAAAAATACAAGATAAGCCTCCTAAAACTGTCAAGGAATTAATGGGTTCATCCCCGATGACTGCTTGCATCACATAAAGAGGAGAAGTACCAATATCTCCATAAATGATCCCCATAGCTACCAAAAGTCCAGCGGCCGTGAATTTATTTTTGTGTTTTTGTTCCATTATAAAAAATAGGGTAATAAAATTTTATCCAAATCGTAATTAATATGTTTAGAATACAAGTTTTACAAAAAATTGTACTATTTCTAGTCTATTTATTTAAATATTTCAAGAAACGGAGGCAAATATACCTTCAATTTTGATATATCAAATAAGGTTTTGAATTTTTCTTGATTGAGATGAGATAAGTGGCTGCTGGACAGCAACTTATTGTATATAATAATACCCGAAAATAATGTCCATTTCATCTTCAGAAGTCAATCCAAAACCCAATGGCTTATTGGTATTATTCACATAGGTAACCACCGAAGTCAGTCCTTCCCCTTCTTTCAAAATAATCGGCTTAGCGTAATTGAGGACTTTGGGATGAGCCCAATCGTTGTCTTCGTAAATAACTTCCCCATCACGAGCTCCTCCTTTAATTTTAATTTGGAATAATTTCCCTCTTTCATGGGTGTGCGAGGTGAGCGACACAATCACCACCGATTTACCTGAACCTTTCACAAAGCCATCAAAACTAAAAAAGTCCTTGGTGATTACGGTGGTTTGGTTGGGAGGAAGTGTGAAACTTGAGTTATTAAAATCGATCATGTTAACCACATTTTTTACCTGTGATTCGGGAATGGTATACAGGTTAACATAATTCTCCCCGTATAAATTATCCTTCGTTTTGTTAAAATAATGTGGATTTAGGTCTACCGAACTATTTGCTGGAAGTTTTAGCGCTGTACCTTCTGGAAATGAATAGTCTGAGTTTGGGTCCGTGCCACCACCCAAAAATATATGATTTGACATCTGGATAACCGTGTTAATATTGAGCGAATTATCAATATTTCTCAAGTCTCTCATTTCATCCATATTGGGTAAAATAAGTTTTGATCTGAAATCATATACAACTAAATGATGGCTATTTGACCTCGATTTTAGTTTAATCCTAGAAATATAAACGGGCTCAGTATTATTCAAAGGCCGACGAACAAAAATCTCCCGTTCAAAATTAGGTGGAACAATGAATCGATCTACTTTCAACTGAAATCCAGTCTTTCCCTCTTTAACAGGAGATTCTAAGGCTGAAAAATCCGTTGGCTCTGTGAAACTCGGTGTGGTATCATCTAATAATTTGGCATCGACCACCTCTCCTTTATCTGGCGCACCTGCTTCAATCCATTTTTGAACGAAATCCAATTGGCCCTTACTCACAGGCTTTCCACCCAAAGGCATAGGAGCCCCATAATTAGCCGTCACATGATGACTTAAATCCCAATTTAATTTATGAAATAATAGACTTTCGGCCGATGAAAATTTCTTGACCCTTTGTAGTTTGTTTGCTACGGCAACTGAGTTTTTTGGGGAGGTGCCAATTAAATTTCCGTACGCAAGCCCTTTCGCTAAAACTAATCCATGCTGGGCATAGGACGCATCTTGAACGGACATATGGCAACCTGAAGTTGCGCAGTTAGGAGTTAATAATTTATCTTGTAATAAGTCAAAGGAATTAATGGTTACAGTCTGAGAAATGGGACTTGCGGGTACATCCACTGAAGACTTGCTACAAGCAAATAAGCTAAAGGTGACTAAAAGAACACACAATGCATTTTTCATCTCAGTGAGTATTGATCAAAAGACTCTCCAGGTATTATTTTTAAAACCTGTGTCAAAACTAATAAAACTAATTTTCTTGAAGCAATCCAAACTGGCAATTTATTTAATGTGGCAAATTCTTCTAAGGTTATCGTAGGAGTATTTCGTAAATATTCCATTAACCAGCGCTCAGAATCTCCATAGGAAAACTGAATTCCCTCTTGGTTTTCACGCCTCAAAATCTGCTTCATTTCTTTACTTGCCTGTACGGTCCTGTCTTTAATCCGAACAAAACACTGAGGTTGGGAATCTATGCTTAATTGGACAAAGTGCGGTTTATCCACACTTTCAAATACTTGATAGACTAAAACGGTCCGACCATTATCCAATGAAATGGGATAAGCGTTATAGGAAAAAGCAGGGAAGCAATATTTTTCAATGGCACGCTCTAATAAAAACTGCTCTTCTTCAGCAAACTTAAGGCCTTCGATCTGGCCTTCATCTGACACCCCTAAAAACAAGTGCCCTCCATCTGTATTTGCAAAGGCGACCAATTCCTTGATAATCTTCTCAGGGAACTTCACCTTCATCTTAAATTCAAGTCGCTGACCCTCTCCATGACGAACTAAATTTTTTAGATTTTTCAAATCTAAAAAATCATTTTCATGCTCCCAATTAGTGGATTCCAATAAAATTTCTGATCCCGATCTCATGCGTTATTAAACTCATTTCAATTTACAAAAGTTTTCAAATTAAGCAATTTTGAAAATATTTTTTTGCTTAGTATAGTTATTCAATAGACATTGTGTATTTTTGTGAAAATTTAAAAAATGGAACTCGAATCCTTAGGAAATTCCCTTATGAATTTGCCATTAGAAGACCGATTAAGTCTTTTAGTGTCTAGCTATTCGAAAGATGTCATTGCTTTTTCAAGCTCTTTTGGGCAAGAAGATCAGGCCATAACCCATGCGATTGCCACTCAAAAATTGCCCATTAAAATTTTTACATTGGACACAGGAAGGCAATTCCAAGAAAGCTATGAGTTGATGGACCTGACGAAAAAAAAATATCAACTCGACTTAATTACCTATTTCCCTAATCATATTAACACTGAAAATTTAGTTCGTGAAAAGGGATTTAATTCATTTTACACCTCGGTTGAAAATAGAAAAGAGTGCTGCTTTATTCGTAAAATGGAGCCATTGGCAAGAGCATTGGAGGGTGTTACTATTTGGATTACAGGATTACGTGCAGAACAATCTGAAAATAGGGCCAATATGCCGATCGTAGAATGGGATGAGGCTAGGAAATTAATCAAGGTTAATCCCATCATCGATTGGACTGCAGAAAAATTGAATAATTACTTGACTGAGCATAAAATTCCACAAAACCCTTTACACAAAAAAGGGTTCATTTCGATTGGTTGTGCTCCTTGCACAAGAGCAATAGGACCCGATGAACACCCAAGAGCGGGACGCTGGTGGTGGGAAAATTCTCAAAAAGAGTGCGGATTACATGCCTAAAATTTAAAAAATGAGTACAAATATGTCAGCCATTCAGGATAAAATAGGTCAATTTCCAAGAGAACTGGAGGATGAATCTATCTACATCATGCGCGAAGTGGCCGCTCAATTTGATCGTCCAGCGCTTTTGTTTTCAGGTGGAAAAGATTCGATTACCTTAGTGCGCTTAGCACAAAAAGCTTTTTTTCCGGGAAAAATTCCTTTCCCTTTAGTTCATATTGACACAGGACATAATTTCCCGGAAACGATTGAATTCAGGGATTGGTTGGCCAAAGAAACAGGGGCCGAGCTTATTGTTCGCTATGTTCAAGATTCCATAGACCAAGGAAAAGCCAAAGAAGAAAGCGGAAAATATGCCTCTAGAAATGTATTACAGACGGTTACTTTGCTTGATACCATTGAGGAATTTAAATTTGACGCCTGCATCGGTGGCGCAAGACGTGACGAAGAAAAGGCTCGAGCAAAGGAGCGTATATTTTCGGTTCGAGATGATTTTGGCCAATGGGATGCTAAGCGCCAAAGACCTGAATTGTTTGATATGTTGAACGGACGTATATCAATCGGCGAAAATGTGCGCGTTTTCCCCATTTCCAACTGGACAGAATTGGATGTTTGGAACTACATCAAAGAGGAAAAAATGGAAATCCCTAGTATCTATTTTGCTCATCAGCGACAAGTGATTCAACGCGATGGAATGCTTTGGGCTGATTCAGAACATTTGAATAAAGAGGCGGATGAAATTCCATTTGAGACTACGGTTCGTTTCAGAACGGTGGGTGATATGACTTGTACGGCAGCAGTGAGTTCAACTGCAGTAGACATCGATGTCATTATTGAAGAAATTTTATCAGCAGAAATTTCAGAAAGAGGGGCCCGGATCGATGATAAGAGATCGGAAGCGGCGATGGAGAAAAGAAAACAACAAGGTTATTTTTAATTAAGAGATGGATATTTTACGCATAGCCACGGCAGGTTCGGTAGATGATGGAAAAAGCACATTAATCGGCCGATTGTTGTACGAGACAAATTCGATTACTAAAGATAAAATTGAAGCACTTGAAAGCGCCTCAAAAAGAAAAGGCTTGAATTTTTTAGACCTTTCGTTATTGACCGATGGCCTGATTGCCGAGAGAGAACAAGGTAT
>CANIYB010000107.1 GCA_947471105.1 Cytophagaceae bacterium | reverse complement strand
GCAGGTTTTAAGTATTTTGTCATTCCTGTTCCTCCAATGGGCCTATTTACGTTTGATCGGGAGAATAAGAGAATGGCCATGAAAGGTGGCGCGAAGAATTTGGCTGAAATCTTAGACAAATTAGGGGAGAAATGTTCGGCGGCTGGTTTGCAGTTGTTGTACCACAACCACGATTTCGAATTTTTAAAAGATGCGGATGGAAATGTGATTTACGATTATTTACTTGAGCATTGCAATCCTAAGAATGTTAATTTCCAAATGGATTTATATTGGGTCACCAAAGCGGGTGCTGATCCAGTGGCTTATTTCAAGCGTTATCCAGGCAGATTTAAAATTTGGCACGTAAAGGATATGGATGATCAAGGTCGTTTTGCTCCTGTGGGCAATGGAAAAATTGATTTCAAACGTATTTTAGATAATAAGAAATTAGCTGGAATGCAGCATTATTTCGTGGAGCAAGATGCTTGTTACAACGAAACGGCATTGGAAGCGATTGTGATTAGCCATAAAGGCTTGTCCAAATTCGGATTCAAATAGGATTCCCGATAAGGAGTTGTAAGAGAAAGCCTCGCGATTGCGGGGCTTTTTTCTTTACTAGGAATAGGTAATTTTATTTTCTCAAAAATGCTGAACGCAATTCTGCTTTGACTTTTTTTGCATACTTTTGTTTCGATTATGGAAGAGGAAAATAATATTACATTTCGGTCATTATGTCCTATCGCAACGGGCTTAGATGTGTTGGGCGACAAATGGACTTTGTTGATACTCAGGGACATGATTTTTGGTCACAAAAAGTTATTTAATGAGTTCAAAGAATCTCCTGAAAAAGTGCCGAGTAAAATGCTATCCAATCGCTTAAAAAAACTCGAGAACATCGGTTTTATTACTCGGGCTAAAGGAGAAATAAATAAGAAAAGTGTCTATTATTTATTAGAAAAGAAGGGATTGGATACGTTGCCCTTAATGGTTGAATTAATGTTGTTTACGACTGAGTTTTATTATGATCACCTTGGGGACACTTATACTCGGGATGTGAAAACGATAATGAAAACAGACAAGGCCAAATACATTAGAGACGTCGGTGCGAAATACGCACAATTCCAGAAAAGTCTCGTTTTTTAACGATTCGTTCAGCAAATCAATACAAGCCTTGAAAATACTTTTTTGAGGCTTTTTTATGCCCGCTCCCCTCGGTTTTGAAATGGTTTGATAACAAAAAAATAATTTGATTTTTTATTAGTATCAAAAAGATATTTTTTATCTTGTCGGATAAACGTTCAATTAATCATACAAAAACAATGAAAAAACTATTCTTATCCCTTGTGGTATTGGCAATATTGAATGCTTGCACCACGAAAGAAACAAAAAATGCAGACGCAGCGGCTACTGCTACTACTCAAGACCCACAAACCGGCACCTTTACTTCGCTAGATGAAAAGTCGGCAAAAGTGAAAGAACTTTTAGAAGCCTATGCTAAAAACGATACGATGGTTGGCCATAATCTATACGTAGATACCGTTCAGGTATTAGATTTACATGCGAATAATCAAGAAGGCCCGAATGATGCAACCAAAGTAAACCCTGGGGGTCGCTCTGGCCATTTGCTAGGAGATACGTTTGTACATACACTAAATACATCAATAACGGTGACTACTGGTCCGAATGCCATTAAAACATTTGTATTTGCAGATGGGGAGATCATTACTGGATATTGGGGTACCTTGGTGGGGATAGGCCGCTATACAAAAGCTAGAAATACCGTTCCTTTGCATCTATTGATTTATTGGAAAGGAGATAAAATTGTTAAGATGTATCGCATGTGGGACCCAGCTCCTTTGAAAGCTGAGATTGCCGCTTCTCAAAAGAAATAATTAAAATAATCACAGGGCCTGTGTTTCAACAAGAAATGCAGGCCTAATCATTTAAAATCGATTGCAATATTTGCTGAATTAATAGTATCTTTCGAACAAGGTGAAGTCAGCGAATCACGTTAAAAAACAGGGCGGAATCTGAAAAGCCACACGAGTAGGAAACAACTAAAACCAAATTAAACAATGAAAAACTTTTTAATCTTAGCTGCTTTTGTTCTATTGAGCACAGCAACTTTTGCCCAAGTGTTACCTAAGGGAACCTTGGTGGGTATTCACACGTTTTCTGTCAAATTAAATGGCAAAACGACCATGCAACAATTTGAAGATGCGGTTAAAAGCAAATGGGTTCCTGCTTCATCAAAAGCATTTTCTTGTCAAGGGCACGTGTTAAAATTTGTTCGAGGAAAATCAGCCAATAAAATGGGGGTTTTAATTATTTATAAAAATGATGCGGAAAGAAATAAATTTTACAATCCTGATGGGACGATGAATGCAGGTGGAAACGCAGCTAACGCTAAAATGAAACCTGTCGCTGATGAGTTAGCTAAATTAGGAACGATGACTGACGAATATACAGATTGGGTTGTTCAATAAGTATGTAAATTATCCTATTTAAAAAGAGGTCAGATCTGACCTCTTTTTTTTATTCCCACGAGCCGGTAATCACGTAAATATCAGACTAATTATTCCAGTCATGCCGGGGTATTTTTTTTATTCTTTGCTTTTTTTAATTTTGAAGTATCAACAACTACCGTATGAAATCTTCATTTAACAAATACCTTTATATAGGTTTCGTCCTTTTGGGACTTTATGAATTATGGGTTAAAAAATCGGCTTTAGAGGCGGCGACCCAATTAGGAATCGCATTAATTTTTGACCCCTTTGACCAAAATCAGCCTTGGAAAGAACGTCCTCAATGGCAAAAAGCAATCTTGATTATTCATCTTGCTTTGATTGGCGGTCTATTCGGTTACGAAGTGGGATACAAGGATTTTTTGAAAGGAATGGAGGATGGTTGGAACGGCAAATGATATAACATGTACATATCCATCACAGGTTTAAAACCCAAAGGAATTTTGGGATTTTTTAAATTTTGGATGCTAGCTATTCCAACTTTTAGTCAAGCGCAAGCAGCCAAAGGAAACCTGCATAGTGCCGTGAAAAAAATGTATGGCTTTCAATGCACCATAACAGCGTGGGAAAGTAGAGAATTGATGATGCAATTCATGCGAAGTGGGGTGCATTTAAAGGCGATGAAGGCTTTTAGTTCGATTGCTACCGGCAAATCTTATGGGTATGAATCCGAAACGGTCCCGGATTGGGAAAATGCGTTTACGATGTTACTGGCAAAAGGGAAGAATCACTGACAATGGCTGGAGCAAATGTCTAGCCCAATTTATCGAAACGATTTTCCGAATTACAAAAATCACCAACGATTATTTGCATTTTAATGAGAAGGGTTATACTTTTGTCAAATAATCTATTAAATCGGTAGGGTTTGTAGAATAAAACACAAAACATTCAAAAATGAAAAAGAAAAACAACTCTTGCTGTTAAATAAAAAATGCCAATCTGCGGGAACAGATTGGCAGGCTTAAAAAAACAAGCTCATCGCTAAATGAATTCTTATTAACATTAAACCAGTACAATTAATGAAAAATTTCTATGTTTTCCTATTGGGCCTAGGCCTGATTTTATTCCCTAATCTTTTAATATCCCAACAAACCAAATCGGTGATTAACTCGACCTTAAGTGGCCAAGTGTTAGATGAAATTACAAAGCAACCCATTCCTGGAGTTTCTATTTTTATCAAAGGAACGACTCACGGGGTCATCACGGATGCAGAAGGACACTTCTATTTTCAGACTGGCCAAAGGTTTCCCTTACGTTTAGTGCTTAGTTTTATCGGGTACCAAAAACAAGAGTATGTGGCGGAAGGAACTCCAGTCACCATCTTGCTAAAAGAAGAAACAAAAGAATTAGATGAAATCGTGGTAACCTCTCGTCGGAGAAAAGAAGCGGTTCAAGATGTGCCTATTCCGATTACGGTTGTAGCCGGTGCGAAAGTGGCAGAAACGGGGTCATTTAATGTAAACCGTTTGAAGGAATTTATCCCATCGGTCCAATTGTATTCATCTAATCCCCGAAATACCTCTTTAAGCATTCGTGGATTAGGTACAACTTTCGGATTAACGAATGATGGAATTGATCCAGGAGTAGGCTTTTATGTGGATGGCGTTTATTATGCTCGGCCTGCCGCGACGACGATGGACTTCATTGATATTGAGCAAGTAGAAGTTTTACGTGGACCTCAAGGAACCTTGTTTGGTAAAAATACCTCAGCAGGTAACTTTAACGTGACGACGAAAAAAGCGAGTTTTACGCCGGGGGCCAACTTCGAATTGAGCTATGGTAATTATGGATATATTCAGGCCAAAGCTAGTGTAACGGGCCCACTTTCAAAAACATTAGCGGCGCGAATTTCCTTCTCAGGAACGCAGCGCGACGGGTTATTGTACAACGTGGCAACGCAGCAGAAAGTGAATGACTTAAATAATTTGGGTGTGCGTGGGCAGTTATTATTTGTGCCTTCAGAGAAATTGAAATTCACGTTAATTGGGGATTTTACTGAACAAAGGCCCAATGGCTATGCACAAGTATTAGCGGGCGTTGCTCCTACCTTGCGCGCTGGATATCGCCAATTCGAGAATATCATTAAGGATTTAAATTATACCTTGCCTTCTCGCGATCCATTTGACCGCTTGATTGATCACGATACACCTTGGCGATCTAACCAAGATTTAGGAGGGATTTCATTAAATGCCGACATTCAATTAGGACCTGGAACTTTAACGGCGACATCTGCTTGGCGTTATTGGAATTGGGATCCATCGAATGACCGCGATTTCACCGGTTTGCAAGCATTAAAATATTCGCAAGCACCTTCTAAGCATGAGCAATGGTCACAAGAAATCAGGTGGGCCGGAACATTCTCTTCTAAATTGAGCGCGGTATTTGGAGTCTTTGTTTTTGGCCAAAACCTAAAATCAAATCCGGATCAAACCGAGGAAGGTGGATCAGCCACGTGGAGATTTAATCAAAGCACCACGAGTGCCCTTTGGAAAACGCCAGGTCTTTTCGAAGGTTACGGGATCAAAACACGTTCAAACTTGAACACACTTTCAGCAGCCGTTTTTGGTCAGTTGGACCTCGCTTTATCCAACAAAATCAGCTTAATGCCAGGGATACGTTATAACTATGATGCGAAAGATTTAACCTACAGCCGTACCACATATGGAGGCTTGCAAACAACTGATCCAGCTTTAGTTGCCTTGAAAAAATTAGTGTATTCGGACCAGGCATTTAATGCAGATGTAACAGATCGCAATTTCTCAGGCCAGGCGACGTTAGCATACAAACGCTCAAAGAACTTCAATTCTTTCTTGACTTTCTCAACAGGCTATAAACCAGCGGGTCTAAATTTAGGAGGATTACCTACGCTGAATGGTCAGCCAATTCTTGACTTGGCACAAATCAAACCAGAAGGAACGCAGCATATTGAGATAGGACTTAAAACGCGGCCAAGTGGAAATACAACCTTTAATTTAACAGCCTACAATACCGATATTACAAATTACCAGACGCTCGTTCAAACCCCAGATCCAGCTGTTAATCGTGGCTATCTAGCAAATGCAGAAGGAGTAAAAGTACGTGGAATTGAAGTGGATGGCACTTTAAGTTTAAACAAACACTTCTCCTTTTATGGTAATTTAGCTTATACTGAAGCGATCTATACCTCCTTCAAAAATGCGCCCGTTCCTTTAGAAGAAACCGGAGGCGCTAACTTCTTTAAGGATATTTCAGGCCAAGATTTGCCTGGGGTTTCTAAATGGGCCGCTTCTTTTGGTGGAGAATATACCAATGTGGCCAAATTCTTAGGCCAAACAGGTGAATTCTATATTGCCGTGGACGATTATGCGCGTTCAGGATTCTCGTCGAGTGCTACCCCTTCGAAATATTTAAACGTAGAAGGCTATTCTTTGCTGAATGCAAGGATTGGATTTAGAGCTGTGAAAGGGGTAAGCATCTCGATTTGGGGTAGAAATGTTTTGGATCAAAACTACTTCGAGCAACTACTGCCAGCCGGCGGGAACGCAGGACAATATGCAGCTGTTTTAGGAGATCCAAAAACCTATGGAATTACCCTTCGCCACTCCCTTAATTAAATTTTAGAAAAACATAAAATGTGATTTAAATACCCATTGATTCCAATGGGTATTTTTATAAATTTGAGATTTAAAATCAAATAGCATTTATGTCAACAATTTCAGCCGAGGCCACACAAAAAAGAATAGACTCGATCGACGTATTAAGAGGGATCGTTATGGTCATTATGGCGATCGATCATGTTCGGGATTTTTTACACCAAGGAGCTTATTTGGATGACCCGCTAAATATATCAACCACCACTCCTGTTCTCTTTTTTACGCGTTGGATCACTCACCTATGTGCCCCCACGTTTGTTTTTCTTTCCGGTCTTTCCATCTATTTACAAAGCACTCGCAAGTCTTCATCGGAGTTGAGTTCGTTTCTGATCAAGCGCGGACTGTGGCTTATTTTCGTCGAATTTGGCTTGATTACTTTAGGCATGACCTTTAATCCGTTTTATAGTTTACTCATCATGCAGGTTATTTGGGCCATCGGAATTAGCATGATTATTTTAGGTTTTCTGAGTCGCTTGCCCTATAAAATTTTATTAGCCATCGGCCTTTTCATTGTCTTGGGCCACAATGCCCTAGACTTTTTGGAGGCAGAACCGGGATTTAAGGCAGGCTTCTGGTGGGATCTTTTTCACCATGGCTCCTTTGCGATATACCCCATCGCAAAAGATCATTTCATTGCCATTATGTATCCCTTTGTTCCTTGGACGGGCCTAATGATTTTAGGCTATTGCTTTGGGATTTTCTTTACCTCTAAATTCACCTCCGAACATAGGCAAAAAATCTTATTGAGATTTGGCTTATCATTGATAGGCTTTTTCATTTTATTGAGAGGTATCAATCTCTATGGCGACCCAAATCCTTGGACTCCCCAAAATACCATGTTTCACACGTTTTTATCTTTTATAAAAGTGCATAAATATCCCCCTTCTTTGGCTTACATGTCGGTGATGATCGGATTTGCTATTTTAGCCTTATCGTTTTTGGAAACGATCCAAAATAAAATAACAAAAGCATTCCGCGTATTCGGGAGAACGGCCTTTTTCTATTACATTCTTCATTTCTATCTGGTGCACACCATTTGCATGATTTTATACTTTTCAAGAGGGCACTCCCTAGTAGAAGCCATCAACAGTCTACAAACCTTTCCCTTCCTTTTTAGCATCAAAGGGGAAGGATATAGCCTGGGTTTTGTGTACCTAATTTGGATGCTTATTATTAGTGGCCTATATCCCTTATGCAAATGGTATGATTCCTATAAAACGGCGCACAAGGAAAAATGGTGGTTAAGTTATTTGTAATAAAGGCTAAAGGGAGATAAAGCGGGGCCTTAAATTACATCGGCACAAGTAGGAATTTTATCTCCTTTATTCATTATCAGTATGTTGCGTATTTTATTTCCATTAATTTACTTGCACAACCTATAAGCATGATGAAAATTAAACATTTGACCTACCTTTTACTTTTGTCCCAAATAGCTTTTTGGGCCTGTAGCAAAAAATCGAGTTGGACTCCTACCTACCAACAATTTAACCCAGTTACCTCCTTAACAAACCAATCATTTTCAAAACCCGGTTCCGAAGATCTTCCTTGGGTT
>CANIYB010000106.1 GCA_947471105.1 Cytophagaceae bacterium | reverse complement strand
TACCCAATGTAATGGTCATTTGGCTTGCCCAAAAGATAAACATCCATTTAGTTAAATCAGATTTTGCTTCGGCAATTTTCGTGTCGATACTAGCTTTGACTTCGGTGAACTTTTGGCTATTGAATGATTCGGCATCTTTGAATCTCTGATCAATATTTGATTCATTTTGAATGAATCTTTGATTTGTAGCAGATTCAAATGTGATAAATCTTAAATCGATATTGGACTCTAGTTTAGTGAATCTCTGATCGATTCCACTCATTTTTTCACTCAAAAATTCTTTCGTGACCAGATTTTCGAATCTGTGGTCATTAAGTTCGTGAATGCTTGAGACAAATTCCATGGCATCGTCATCGTTAAAGTTCAGTTTGGCACGAGCTATGTCGTACAGTTTTATATTTAGTGGTTTCATGGTCAAATGTAGCTTTAAATTTTATATTTCAAAACTAAATAACTGATCATTTTTCGACCTAATAAGTATGGGAATATTTGTTTTCTGAAGCATTTAGATTAAATAAATGGCTTCAAAAATAGATCATTAAGAAATTTTGATTCTTCAGAGGATTCCTTTAGTATCGACAAACTATTTTACCTAGGCCTAGCAAAACAATAGACGCAAGCGATTGCGTCTATTGTTCTTCCCTAAATGGCTTAATTAATCCTTAAAGGAATTCTAAACTTTATAGTATTGCTCCCATCCTTTTCTTGGAGGTGCACCCACAAGTAATTGATTGGCTAATTTATTATTTGTAATCTGTTTGGTATTTCGGTCAAACAACAATTTGGTATTTAATTTTTGTGCCATGACACCTAAGGTAAACACTTGGCTTAAAGGCCCCGCAATCGCAAAGGGCGACCTCGTTTTCTCTAATCCCATACAGGCCTTAAGGTAGTTGGCATAATGATTCGACGGGCTCACAGGCACCACAGGCAATTTATTCGCCATGTCCTTTGCCTTATCCTCAGGAATGATGGACAAAGTACTCCCGTGAGATCCGCCTTTAAAGGTCAACTCTTTGGAGTAAATGATCTTGCCTGGATTCAGTTTAGCGGGTTGAATCTTTCCATTGCTAGGCGCCGGAATATTAGGATCTAATTCAGAAACCCCATACCCTGCAGGAACCGGAGGGATGTTGTTGATCCCATCGTACCAAGTAATATCCATGGCGGGCATGTTGCCACGCGATGGAAACTTAAACAACAAGGTCGTCGATAGCGGATAAAAGAATGGATTATGGCCATCCGCTCTTTGCATACTGATTTCAGTAGGCAATCCCAAATTCAAAAATTCATGCGCGGTGTCCATGATATGTGCACCCCAGTCGCCCAGTGCCCCTAGTCCATAATCAAACCAACAACGCCACTGGCCGTTGACAAAGTCTTTTTGGTATTCGTGTGGTTGAACTACTCCTTGCCAGATATCCCAATCCAAGGTACTTGGAATAGCTTCCCCGGCAGGGAATTTCTTGATGTTGGTATCCCAACCATGCCATCTGCGTGCTGAGTTCATATGTGCGGTCATGGACGTCACATCCTTGATAATACCCGCTTCTTGCCAAGCTTTGAACTGAAAATAATTGGCTTCTGAATGACCTTGGTTTCCCATTTGGGTCACTAGGTGGCTATGTTTTTTGGCGGCCGCCATCATGAGTTCTACCTCATTAAAGGTCCTAGCCATCGGTTTTTCCACATACACGTGTTTGCCTAAGGCTAATGCCATCATGGTGATAGGGAAGTGCGAATGGTCAGGAACACCTATGGTCACCGCCTCTATTTGGCTTCCCATTTTATCAAACATCGTTCTGAAATCTTGAAAGCGCGGTACATCAGGGAATTTCTCTAGGACAGCTCTTGTCTGAGGAGCCCCCATATCCACATCGCAAAAAGCAACAAAATTAGCTAATCCGGTTTTTGCAAATGACATGACATCAGAACCCCCTTGATTTCCGATACCGATACAAGCTAAATTCACTTTGTCCTTCGCTGGTAAATTAGCGGGTCCCGGTAAATAATGGTTGGTCGATGAAGTCCAAATGGAAGGAAATGCAGAAGCGGCTGTCAATAAGGTCGATTTTTTTAAAAATGACCGACGCGATTTTTCGTTTGATTTCATAGTTTATGTTTAAGCTGTCAAATTAATTAAATTTTAATAAAATACCTCTATCACAAGATTTTCGGGATAACAATTTGTATTTTTTTTTAGATATTGCCGCAGAATTTTGAACGAATAAAAATATGTCGACTACCCATAAAGAAGCGCCAGCTCTGGTAAAACCTTCCATCGCCTTAATACATCATGTATTTTTCTGGTTAAATAATCCTGAATCCGAGGTAGATAAAAACGCATTGATTGCAGGTTTAAATACCTTAAGAGCAATCCCTACGATTCAAAAAATGCATGTAGGCGTTTTAGCATCTACCGAAAAGCGTGATGTGGTGGATACTTCTTGGGACGTATCCGAAATCATGTTTTTCAACGATGCCGCGGGCCAAAAAGTATACCAAGATCATCCAATACACATGGAATTTGTTAAAAACTGTGCACACCTTTGGAAAAAAGTGTTGGTCTATGATGCGCAGGATGTCTAAGCTTTCATTTTTTATCTAAGTACCCTATTTCAAAAATTGGCATTTTTTGTGAAGGATAAATCATTTTGATTTTTCTTCCTAGCTTGTAATACGCATTCAATTTCTTGTTAAATGATTGCCTATTTCGTGTATCTACATAATCAATATTCATCACATTGATAATTGGAATTTTTAGTGAGTCAGACAGATTTAATAGTCTAGTCATTTGAATTTTGTCGAGAGGGCTTACCCATGTCACAATATCATCATTTTGATCATCGATGGACCTGATGTAATAAAAGCTCCAAGAGTCGAAATTTACAATAGCCTTCTTTTTTTCAGATGAGCTAGTATATTTTTGGATGGTAGTATAATCAACAGGAATCCAATAATACCAATCGCTAATTTTATAGTTAATGCTAACCATAACGAGTGCCAAAACCAAGTAAGTTTTTAAAAAGATGCTTTGATAAAATTTATAGGAGTTGTCGAATAAAAATCCAAAGATTGGGATCCAAACAAAAACAAAATGGTGCCCCCATTTGACTCTACCTAAAATCAAAAAAGTACCCAGCATAATGACTATCGAAAGTCCATAAAGGGTCGTTTTGTACAAGTCGTTTGATCTAGGATTATCAATCCAATGGGAAAATGGAATACTAATTTTTTTATAATTTTTGGCTGCTACTTGAATGATAAATGCTAAAATTAGTATCAATAAAAAAACAGGATATCCTTGGAAATAGAAATATTGAAAAAATGAACTTCCTGATAAATTACGGTTCAAATAAAAACTGAAATCAAATTGCTTAAGGAATGCATTGGTTGCTTCCATTCGATCATTTAAAATTTCAACTAATACTTTTTTGTTTTTATAGGGATCTAAAACACCCTTGATTAATGATTCAACACCCAATTTTTCTTCGTCAAGCAAATGTTTTTTTAAGGGTTTTGTTTCAAAAGTAGGTATAGCATGACTGAAGTACCTTACTGAAAGATTTGAACTTAAATATTGATTAAATAAGGCAAATAATATAAGCAATGTAACGAAGATGGATATGCTTGATTTCCAATTAATATCCTTTAAATTAATTTTAACTAGGCAAAATGGGATTAAGGAGGGTATTAAATAGAGAAAAAACAATTTGTCAAAGCAGGCAATTACCCAAATGAATAATAAAATAATGGATAGACTCAGAAGTCTTAAAAATGATTTTGATGCATATATTTTACTCACAAGTATTCTCGTTAGCACATATATGATTAGGGCTAAATTTACAGGTCCAGCGTCATGGAGGACGCTAAAGTAAAATGGAATAAAAAGACACATTGCCCAGGTACCCACTTTTCCTAAATTCAATTCTTTTTTTAGCACATAAAAGAATAAAATCAAAGACAAAAATGAGTAAATTCCTTTGCCAATGAGTAAAGGAAATAATTTAAAAAATGGATAGAAGAGTATTCCTTGTAAAGTCCCTGTGTAAGGGAACGGTAAATTAAATTGGTAATTAAAATAGGTCTTTGAGTAAGCACGAAATCCTTCGGTAAAATTGACCAAATTGAAATTTGGATTTAGATAGGCTAAATTATGAAAATGCAAGAACTCGTCTTGGTGAAAATTTATACCAAAGTAACATAACAAAGAAATTGCTAAAACGACAATCAACTGTTTCATATCCATTAAGATATAATCTCAAAATACAAACTTAATAATTTTACCTAAATAGTTTAAGGCGTAATTATTAGTTGGTCGTTTTTCTTAAAAATAAGTGCATGCCAAAATCCGGACATGATTATTCCACGGTCACCGATTTGGCTAAATTTCTTGGTTTGTCCACATCCAAGCCTAACTCCACCCCGATGTAATAGGAGAGTAGTTGGGTCGGAATGACGCTTAACAGTGGGGCCAATAACTCATCCACCTCTGGCACTTCCATGACGTGGTCTGCCATGCTCCTTATCAAGGTATCATCCGCTGACACAACAGCAATGACCTTGCCCTTCCGTGCTTTGATTTCCTGAATGTTAGAGACAATTTTTTCGTAATAGGCATCTTTCGTGGCGATGAATAAAACAGGTAAATGCTCATCGACCAAGGCAATCGGACCATGCTTCATTTCTGCTGCCGGATACCCCTCCGCATGGATGTACGATATTTCTTTTAATTTTAAAGCTCCTTCTAAGGCTACAGGGAAATTATATCCACGCCCTAAAAACAAGAAATCACGCGCCGCAGCATAATGAATGGCCACCTTTTTAATCGCCTGATGTGTGCCCAAAATGGTTTTTACTTTGTCTGGAATTAAGGCCAATTCAGCTAAATATCTTTTGTATTCTGACACCGAAAGCGTCTTTTTTTCTAGCCCTATTTTAATGGCCATCATCGCCAAAACGGTTAATTGGGCCGTGAAAGCTTTTGTGCTTGCCACACCTATTTCGGGTCCGGCATGCGTGTAGGCTCCCGCGTGTGATAGCCGGGCAATCGACGATCCGACTGCATTCACTACACCAAAAATGAAAGCACCTTGTTCTTTTGCACGCTCTAGGGCAACTAATGTGTCGGCCGTTTCGCCACTTTGAGAGATCGCAATGATCACATCGCCGGAGTTAATGACAGGATTTCGATACCTAAATTCGGAGGCATATTCCACTTCTACGGGAATCCGGCAAAGCGCTTCGATCATGTATTCGGCGACTAGGCCGGCATGCCAACTCGTTCCACAGGCGACAATGACAATTCTTTTGGCCTCCGTGAAAATAGAAAGATGCTGGTCTATCCCAGCTAATGTCAAAATCTGATTTTCTGAATCCAGTCGGCCCCTCAAACAATCCGTCAAACTCGCCGGTTGGTCAAAAATTTCCTTCAACATAAAATGATCAAAACCCCCTTTTTCAATCTGTGCCAATTCCATGTCCAATTGCTGGATATAAGGTGTAATGGGCTCGTTTCCCAGATTTTTTAAAATGATTTCATCTTTGGAAATAATGGCCAATTCATAATCATTGACATAAATAACCTTTTTAGTGTATTCAATAATTGGTGATGCGTCGGACGCTAAAAAATGTTCGCCTTCCCCCACGCCGATCACCAAGGGACTGCCTTTTCGAGCAGCAATTAATCGATTCGGAAATCCATTTTCCATCACAATGATGACATAGGCACCTACGACCCTTTTCAAAGCCACGCGCATGGCCTCTTCCAATGAATAATCGTTGTTTTTTTGAATCTCTTCAATGAAATTAACCAATACTTCTGTGTCTGTTTCACTTTTGAAAGTGTACCCTTTTTGGACCAGCTCTTGCTTTAAGGATGCATAATTTTCAATAATTCCATTGTGAACTAAGGTCAATTGGCCATTGTTCGATGTGTGTGGATGTGCATTGGCATCTGAGGGTTCCCCATGTGTAGCCCAACGCGTATGCCCAATTCCCACAGTCGCTGTTTCGGTAATTTTTTCATCCCAAACCTCTAATTCCGCCACTCGACCCTTTCGCTTATAGGTTTCAATTTGCTCGCCATACAGTGCTATTCCCGAACTATCATATCCTCGATACTCCAATCTTTTTAAGCCCTTTAAAATAATGGGATACGCTTTTTGAGCTCCAATGTAGGCGACAATTCCACACATATTTTTGTATTTTTTAAATATTTAAAATATAATAGCTAAAATCTTAATTTATGCAAATATCTATTTTTTGGCCATTTTATACAAATTAATATGCAATAAATTAAGTATTTATAGAATATACAAATAGAACTATTTTAATAAATAGTTTATCCTCAAATTTGATTAAGTCAATTTTTTGCTATTTACCTTAAGAATATAAATTGGAAGTATCTCTGAGTGAGATAATCTTTTGTTCTAGTCAAGGGATGACTCTATAGAAAGTATATTTTCGAGCTTATGAAGTTCCACTTGAATATTATATTTCCCAATGGATTCCCTCATAACATTTTTATCAAATTGCTTTTGAGCTTTTATTAAATTCAAAACTTCATTCGCAAGGATTTCAGGTCTTAAGTCAAAACATATTTTTCCATTTTGATCATTGATGATTAATGACGATCCGCCAGAATCCGTTGCAAGAACAGGAACTCCGCAATAAATGGCTTCCATCATCACTAAACCCATGCTTTCTTCTCTAGAGCAAGATAAAAATAAGTCCGCTGAATTTATTTCTTGAATATATTCTAAGGGACTTAAATTGTTTTTTATTTCAATGGCAGGATTTTTAATCGAATTTATATTTCGTCTTAATACTTCTGAATATCCCGTTTTTGACCAATTCCCAATCCAAACAAATTCATATTTAGCTGGGTCAAATAGCTTACTTATTTCGACAAATATTTCTACACCTTTAATTTGGCAAATAGTACCTGAGCCAATAATTTTTATTTTATTTTTTGAGGTCTGCGTCAATTCTGTTAAACATGAATCAATAAAATTTTTATCAATACAAGACGTAATAGTCGTGCATGGTTTTGGGGTGATGGATTTTAATTGATTGTAAATAATATCTGAACACGCAATATAGTGGTCTACCTGATTTAAAATAATTTCAGTATCAGTTAAGCTCAGGTGCCCTATCCCAAAAAGATTTTCGTGAATATGTAAAAATTTGAAGACGCTAAAATGATTGCAATATTTTAATACACCTGCGTTGGTGATGGTATTGATATACCAAATGTCACTTTTGAACTCACGCTCAATCCTCTTTAATCGATTTAGCATGACATCTTCTCCTAGATGAAATCTAATTTTATCGAAAAGATTAAACGTGCTTTCTAAATAAAATAATTTGACGTCTTCCGGCAAGCTAGGAATTAATTCACCTCCTTGCTGCATCAGAACTATCCCAATGTCAAATTTGGAACGATCCAAGCTTTCAACGATGTTGAATAGAATTATTTCCGCTCCAGTCCGGTTAAGGTCTTTGGTAAAGAATAGAATTCTCTTTTTAATAGACATTATTTATTCGAAACGGATTATTACCAACGAATTCACCCAAAGAATTTTTCTTTAATGGTCAATTAAATTATGTAGCCTCAGAAGGAATCGAACCTTCATCTTAGGTACCGGAAACCTACATTCTATCCATTGAACTATGAAGCCGAGGCGGTAAAATTACGAATACTTCTCCAAAGTTT
>CANIYB010000105.1 GCA_947471105.1 Cytophagaceae bacterium | reverse complement strand
TGAAGTATTTTCTAAAATTTCAGTAAGTAAAAAAATTCCGGCCAATAAACTGAATCAAATTGCAGATAGTCTATTGGCCATGAATCCTGTGAATGCAGAAAAGTTGGGCATGATTAAATTAGGATATTGGGATCAATTTGAATCACTTTTAAAATCTGCAGTAAAAATAAAGGCAAAAAGCGAGCTGACTTTTGTCAAACTGGCCGATTACCTGAAAGCAAAAAATCCGATTAAGGCCGTTGAAGGAACGGATAAAATAGGGGTATTAGTGGCCGAAGGCGAAATCGTTGGATCAAAAGGCGGTGATGAAAATATTGGGTCAGACGATTTTGTAAAGGAATTAAGAAAATTGCGAGATAATAAATCTGTAAAAGCAATTGTCTTACGAATTGATTCTCCGGGGGGCTCTTCATTAGCTTCTGATGTGATGTGGAGGGAGATCGAGTTGGCCAAAAAAGTGAAACCGATTGTGGCATCTATGTCGGACTATGCGGCTTCAGGTGGGTATTACATGGCCATGGGTACCAACACCATCGTTGCACAACCTACTACCGTGACAGGATCCATTGGAATTTTTGCTCAATGGCTTAATATTGATCGGTTCTTAAGCAATAAGATTGGCATCACGCAAGATTATGTGAATACACATGCGAATTCAAATTTCATGAATTCCTTAGGAGAGTTAACCGAATTTCAAAAATCGGTGATACAAAATATGGTCAATCAGGGCTATGAAACATTTACGTCAAAGGCCGCTTCAGGGAGAAAAATGAGTATTGAAAAATTAAAATCTTTAGCTGGAGGCCGTGTTTGGACCGGAATTCAAGCCAAAGAAATAGGGTTAGTAGATGAATTAGGTGGATTAGATGTGGCTATTGAAATAGCTGCAAAAAAAGGAAAGCTTAAGCCAGGAGCCTACAAAGTAGTCGTTTATCCAAAAGCAAAATCATTCTTGGACCAATTGATCTCCTCCGCGATGTCGGAAAGTTCATTGACTCAAAAATTTGCGGATTTAAATATGCCTTGGGCAAAACCAATTTTGGAGATGGAACGTATGAAGAAACGAGAAGGATATCTAGCTTTAATGCCTTACTTGATGGAATTTGAGTAGATTTTGTATGGATTCTTAATCTAAGCGTTTATATTTGTTAAATTTTGAAAATATGATTCGTACTAATTGGACACGTAAGGAAGTTGAGGAAATATTTAACCAGCCATTTTTAGATTTAGTCTATCAGGCTGCTACCGTTCATCGCCAATTTCATGATCCTAACGAGGTTCAAATTAGTACCTTACTTTCTATAAAAACCGGAGGTTGTCCTGAAGATTGCTCCTATTGTTCGCAAGCCGCACGCTATCATACAAATGTGAAAGTTCAGAAGTTATTGCCTTATGAGGAGGTGATCCAAGCTGCGGTTCGCGCTAAAGACAACGGGAGTTCCCGCTTTTGCATGGGGGCTGCTTGGCGCGAGGTGCGTGACAATAAAGATTTTGACCGTGTATTAGATATGGTGAAGGGAGTTAATTCTCTCGGCATGGAAGTTTGTTGCACCTTAGGGATGCTGACAGAGCAGCAAGCAGAGAAATTAAAAGATGCGGGTTTATACGCATATAATCACAATATAGATACCAGCGAAGAGTATTACGACGATGTTATTTCGACAAGAACCTATGATGATCGATTAGAAACTCTAGGGAATGTTCGAAAAGCGAAATTATCCGTTTGTTCTGGGGGTATCATTGGCATGGGAGAATCTACCGACGATCGGATTGGCATGTTATTAACTTTGGCCAATCTTCCAGAGCACCCAGAATCCGTTCCAGTAAATAATCTAGTTCCCGTAGAAGGAACCCCTTTTGAAAATCAAAAAACAGCGTCTGTTTGGGATTTAGTTCGGGTGATTGCCACGGCTCGAATTATGATGCCAAAGTCGGCGGTTAGATTATCTGCAGGCCGATTAGAATTAAATTATGAGGGGCAGGCTTTTTGTTTTATGGCAGGAGCAAACTCCATTTTTTCTGGCGATGTGTTGTTGACAACGCCCAACCCTGACGCTAAATCTGATCAGGAGTTATTCCAAATCCTAAGTATAAAACCTAAAGCAGCATTTAAAGATGCGAAAAAATCATCCGTTGAGTTTAATCAAATCCCAATGCATTAATCTTACTTAAGGGATAAACTCATTTTAATTTTATCGGTTTAGTTTTTATGGGATTATACATTAAACGCGCATTTTTGCTTTTGCTTTTGCTCCATATCGGGATGCAAACTCGGGCCGACTTTTATTATTTCTTAAACCACAAGGAAAAAACAGCCTATCGGATTAATTCCATCACTTGGAATTTAGAAAAGCTCAAACGGGAAGGTGAATGGATTGTGCTTAATCGAATTAAATTAGATAGCGCAACGAATACTAGCTTAGCTAAAAACATAGAAATAAATCAGATTTCTTCTGATGTTCCAAATCACGTTTATTTTAGTGCCAACTGCACCAATCAATTTTACCGGTTAGATTTAAAATCCATGATTTTTAATCGCATGGATAAAACTTTTTATCGAGGTGATAATTGCCATGCATATCATTTTTTTCGGAAAGGAGTACTTCACTCGGTCGGGGGATATGGTTTTTGGCGGACTAATAATCACATCATTTATTTTGATGAAAAGAGCAAAGAATGGGAGGCCTACTCCTCTACCGGAACCCCTCCTCAAGGTATTTATGGAGGGTTTGTCGCATATCTTCCCGAAAAAGATGAGTTAATTTCATTTATGAATTACTCCCATGATGTCAATGTAAATAATGGTACTTTTTTTAGAGACAAAGCCATTTATACCTATTCTTTTAAAACTAATAAATGGTCTCAAAGGGGATCGGTTTATTCAAAATTTTTCTTAGAATTGTTTTATAAAACTAATCTTGATCCCCATAATGGGAATTATTTTACGGGCAAATATTTTATCATGCCTGCGATTCCTTTTTCTGGATTTCAAGAATATTATGCAATTGACGCCAGAACTTTGGAGATATTTAATTTCAAAGACAACGTTAATAGACTCACTAAATTTAGTATATATCCTCATGAAAATAATGTGAATGAGGTGTTAAGAAATAAAGAACTTGTTCTCAATATTAGACCGAATCAGAGTGAGAATGTTGTGTATGTAGATGGTCAATTAGAGAACTTAGATGCTTTATTTTTAAACGCAAAATCTGTTGGCTTTATTTATGAAGAAATTTGGTACCAATCTGAAAGTTTCACCTGGTTTTTATGTTTCTTGATTATTTCGCTCATTGTGTTGGGAGTTCTAAAAAAGGGAAAATCATTATTTTTTAAGCGATTTAAGTATGCGAATGAATTAAAGTTTTCAGGTGACTTGGTCAATAAAACGACCATATTTTTGCTGAAAAGATTAGTTGAGACCTATGAAACAGGTGGAATAGATGTGGATGAAACCAATTCAATTTTAGGCTTAACGACTTTGGCTCATGATGCGCAGCGATACAAAAGAAGCGCTATTGTAAAGGAAGCGAATGTTAAATTAGCCTTATTGACCAATTGCCATGATACGATTCAACGTCAAGATTCTGAATTAGACCGTAGACAAAAGCGGTATATGATTAATTCGATGGCCATTAAATCCATCAAAGAGTTTATAAAATCCTAGGCAATATTACAATCCTGGCAGACTCCCTGGATAAGTAAACTACTTTCTTGCTTTAAGAATTTATCTGGCAATTGAATTTTGGGGATGATGACATGTTCCAAACAAATTGTTTGACCACATTCATTGCATTTGAAATGTACATGATCATGCTGGTGAACATGTTCCCCCTGGTGACATAAATCTTTGCAAAGTGCATATTTTGCACCGCCTTGATCATCTAAAACTTTATGGATTAATCCCTGGCTTAAAAAAGTTTTCAGCGTTCGGTAAATGGTCACTCGGTCAAAAGCCGCTTGTAATTTTAACTCAATATCCCCTTGACTCAATGCAAATCCGACTCCTTCAAATGTCTTCAATACCTCAATTCTACATGCAGTGGGTCTTAATTTGAAATCCGTTAAATGTCGTTCTAATTGATCCAAGGTCTTTAATTATAAATTTTCAGTTTGCAATTTGACCATTTTTTGATAAACCCCCTGTTTTTTTGCCATCAAATTTTCATGCGAACCCATCTCGACAATCTTGCCCGATTCCATCACAATAATTTTATCAGCTGACCGGATTGTCGACAAGCGATGTGCGATAATCAAACTCGTTCTATTTTTCATTAATTCTTCCAAGGCTGATTGTACCCACTTTTCTGATTCAGAATCGAGTGCACTGGTAGCTTCATCCAAAATTAAAAATTTAGGATCTTTTAAGATCGCACGAGCAATGGCAATTCGTTGCCTTTGACCTCCTGAAAGTTTTACTCCCCGCTCGCCTACAAGCGTATCCCATTTTTCAGGAAACGATTCGATGAACTCTTTGGCATAGGCCTGTTCCGCTGCTTGCTGTATTTCTTCCTCACTAGCGCCTGGTTTTCCATAGGCAATATTCTCTCGAATACTTCCTCCAAAAAGCAAAACCTCCTGGGGAACCAAGGCCACCATTTTTCTCCAATCCCCCACGGGCATATCTTGAATGGCATAATCGCCCATCAAGATTTTACCTTGGCTAGGTTCGTAAAATCGCATCATCAATTGGGCCAAGGTAGATTTTCCTGTACCTGAAGTTCCCACAATGGCTATTTTTTGACCTGGCTCAATCGTAAAACTAATCCCTTTTAAAATTTCTACACTAGGCCTGCTTGGATATGAAAAGTGAATATCTTGAAGGTCAATAGTACCAAAAGTAATTGAGGCACTCATTTCGCTTTCATGAATATCTACCTCAGATGGGTCCCCTAATATTTCTAGTATTCGGTCAGATGCGCCTATCGTCTTTTGTAATTGGGCATAGATGTCACCTAAACCACCCACCGACCCGCCGATGAAGGCCGTATAAAAAATGAAAGTCAACAAATCTGCTAATATCAAATCTCCCTGGGCGACTAGTTGGGCCCCGTACCACACCACGCCCACAATCCCTCCAAACAAGGCAAAAATGATAAAACTAACAAAACCTCCTCGGAGCGTAGCCGCCTTCAAAGCTTCATTAACGACTTTGTTAAGGGAATTGGTGTATCGGTTTACCTCATACTTTTCATTGGTAAATGCTTTTACCGCCTGAATGGATTGAAAAGTTTCCTCCACGATAATGTTGGTATTCGCTAATTCATCCTGCGCCTTTTTAGAGATTTTTCGAATGAATTTCCCGAAGACGATCGCTGAAATAACGAGCAGGGGGAAGGTGGCTAACATGAAGAGCGTCAACTTCCAAGACAGGTAAGTAATCAAGGCGACGCCTCCTACTAAGGTAAATATTTGTCTAAAAAATTCAGCTAAGGTGATCGATAATACATCTTGTAACTGTGTGATATCGGATGTAATTCGGCTCATCAACTCTCCTACACGCCTTTTTTCAAAATGAAAAATGGGTAGCGTAATGATTTTGGCATATAAGGTCTGCCGCACATCTCGCATCGCTTTTTCAGATACTTGCGCAAAGGTGTAAATTCTAAAAAACGAAAGGATAGACTGAATGATTAAAATGGCAAAGAAAAATAGCGTTACCTCGTTGATCTGAAATTTTGATTTCCCTTCAATCACCTTAGTCATTTCGCCGATTAACAAGGGAAAACTAAGCGTGGTCAAATTGGAGAGCAATAAGAAAACCATGCCCAGCACAAATGTCCATTTGTACGGAATGACAAATCGAAAAATCTTAATCGCCTTAGAAAGGTTCTTCTTCGTAACCTTTGCAGAATCTTTAGGATCAACCCCCGCTCCAAACTTTTCGTGTCTTTTTGCCATGCTTTTTTATACCTATTTGCCTCGATATCCTGAAGCTAAAAAAATCTTGTTGGCCTCTTTATTTGCCATTAATTTTGGTAAACTAATCTTATTATCTTGTTTACTATATAAATCTACTATGCGCCAACCGAGCCATCTTCCGATGGATCCTGGACAAGCAGGTCCAATTTCAGGTGTTTTGGGACGTTCGCCTACGTACTTCGCTTTTATGTATTCCTCTTTTTTGAATAACAAAGAGTTGTCGATGAAATGTTCCCAAACTTCAGATTGGAATGCCTCCGTTTCGGCTAACTCTTTAGCTGTATACCCAAACAAAAGGCTATCGGGCAACGCCGGTAAGATTTTTTTTGTGAACACAAATCCCTTTCCATACCAAATCATATCACTCAATAAGGTATGATCTTCTGAATCTTGCTGGTTGAAAAATGCAGAATATTGCAACACGATTTGTCCCACTAAGGCCTTAGGTTCCAATCTACGCATCTGATATTCATATACATTTGGCGGATGATACTTGCCCTTCTTGCCCATAAAAAAATCCAATCCCACCACGATCAATGTGTCGGTTACGTAAAGATGTTGGACTGCAAACTCACTCCCAATTCCACCAAATCCAGAAAAAACAGTCCGTATTTTGGGAACTTTTGTCTGAGGAAATTGATGATGAATTTCTTGAAAGGCCGCCTTTACATCAATTTCCAATTGATTTCCGCCATAAAATTCAGGTTTCTGACTTTGCTCATAAAAGCTCTTTAATTCCGGATTTTGAAATAATGCAAATAAATCTTTGGCCAGAAACGGAATTTTTTCTGGAGTACAATGGAAGTACCCAACCGTGATTTCAGGATTTTTTTTCAAGAGACTATCTATTTCCTTGATACTTTTTGCCTCGGCAAGCAAGCGGTCAAAACGAATAAAATCCAATTGGATTTTTGGCAATTCCGCTTCTTTTGACTTCTTAGGCCCACAAGCTGCAAAGGTTAAAATTGCAAAAAGAAGTAATAAATATGGTCTCATTAATTAAATCTTGCTAAAATTTCCCTGAGCGATTTTATTTTATTTTCAGTATCAGATAACTTCTGTTTTTCACGTTCAACCAAATCAGGTTTTGCATTTTGAACAAACTTCTCGTTGGCCAGTTTTGCTTCGACCGACTTTTTAAACCCTTCTAAATACACCAATTCCTTTTCAGATTCTTCTTTTAATTCCTCTTGATTTTCCTCTTTTTGTAAAGGCACAAAAAATTGATCTGAGCGGACTACAAATGTCTGGGCCTCTGGATTCGCTTGGTCTACATACACGATGGACTCTAAATTGGCCAATTTGGAAAGAATTGCTTTCAAATGGTCATAGGATGAATGATCGCCTGTCTTTATTTCTAAGGATAAAGCTAATTTGGGAGATAATTGCTTGGAATTTCTGATCTCCCTGATTTTGGTTACCACCTCAAAAACGGTATCAAATTGCTGGATTAATTCAGTATTTACTTTTGTCGATTGAGGGAATGGCGCTTTACAAATACTTGTATTGGCTTCTCGCACATCGATCGCTTGCCATATTTCTTCCGTAATAAATGGCATATATGGATGAAGCAGTCTCATTAATTGGTCAAAAATTTGAAATGCATCCCTTAATGTATCTGCATGTATTGGGGTCTGATAAGCTGGCTTAATGATCTCCAGGTACTTACCACAAAAATCATCCCAAACTAAATTGTAAATACTTAAGAGTGCATCTGAAATTCTGAATTTGCTAAAATGATCCTGAACTTCTTCGATGGTCAACGAAATCCGGGTGGTCAACCATTCCGTTGCCAGCAAATGTTCAGGCAAGGATTT
>CANIYB010000104.1 GCA_947471105.1 Cytophagaceae bacterium | reverse complement strand
GATGGATTTTATGATGGATTGGCGCCTTATCGATTGCTTAAGAAATGGTCTTCCATTAGATCAAGACGTATATGATGCAGCGGCATGGAGTTCAATTGTACCTTTGAGTGAGGTGTCGGTCAATAATAGATCACGGTCTATGAATGTGCCCGATTTTACTAGGGGTTCATGGAAGTCGAACGCTCCTGTGGATATTAGTTTAAATCAGGGTGCCAATACAGGAGTGAGACCTTCTAAAGACTAATTTATTTCTTTTTCCAGAATTTCTTCCCTCCTTTATTTCCACCGGAAGAAAAATTTCTTGGTTTTTCAGCCGATTTATAAGCCGCTGGGTCATAGGCAGGAGTTTCACCAAACTCCGCTGGGACCTCGGCTTTAATCACTGATTTTTCTAATAAAGTTTCGATCGTAGCAAATTTTCTTTGCTCTGTTGGGCTAATAAAAGTAAAGGCTGTTCCTTGGCTTTGGGCTCTTGCCGTACGACCAATTCGATGTATATAGTCTTCTCCGTCATTAGGGACATCATAATTGATCACTAATTCTATTTCGTCGATATCGATGCCCCGACTTAATATATCAGTCGCCACTAATATGGTTAAGTTTTTGTTTCTAAAATCTTGCATGACTTTTTCTCGTTGGTCTTGCATCAAATCAGAATGTATTTCTTCTACTTTGAATTTAGAACGCTTTAAGTCGGCTGTCAACAGCTTTACATTTTGCTTTTTAGAACAAAATATAATCACGCGGGTATATTCCTTTAATTTTAATAAATACTTGATCAAAGGCGCTTTTTGAGCTTCATAAACCACAAAGGCATTTTGAACAATTTGTTCAGGTGGTTTTGAAACGGCAATATTGATTTCTACGGGATCCGTTAATAATTTTCTAGCCAATTCCCGCATTTTATGCGGCATCGTGGCTGAGAATAAAAGATTTTGTCGGGTAGGGGCGAGGAACGAAATGATTTTCATCAATTCATCTTGGAAGCCCATGTCGAGCATCCTGTCAGCCTCATCTAAAACCAAGTATTTTACTTCTTTCAAATTGACATATCCCATGTTTAAATGGGCAATCATTCGACCAGGTGTACAAACAACAATATCACAGCCACTCGTTAAGGCCGTTTTTTCAGCGGTAAACGAATTTCCGTCGCCACCCCCATAAACAGCGATGCAACTGACATTGGTAAAATACCCAAGGCCTTCCATGTTGTCGGCAATTTGAATGGCTAACTCACGCGTGGGAACAATGATCAACGCATTTATTTTGTTCTCATCATGTGGCTCTGTGATGATCTTATTGACAATCGGCAATAAAAATGCTGCTGTTTTTCCCGTACCTGTTTGAGCGGAGGCAATAATATCTTTGCCGGCTAAAATGGGTTGGATGACTTGTGATTGTACTGGAGTTGCGGTTTTGTACCCCATGGAGTCAATTCCCGCTAATAAACTGTCTGTTAGACCTAATTCTTTAAATGTCAAAATCCTTGATTTGTTAATGTATTGTATAAATTTAGAGAAATTTTATAGCTTTGAGTCATCTTGTCTTAAATATAAAATACTAAACCTAATAATCAATGGTAGGAATAAATTTCCGCAACGCACTTCGAGAGGGTAAAAATGTGTATGGGACTCAGATTTCATCTACTTCTCCTAAAATGTTTGATTCAGTCATTAGTCTAGGGCTCGATTTTGTATTTTTTTGTAATGAACATGTTCAATATAATATCGAAACGCTAAGTTGGATGTGTCGAGCATTCAAAGCTGCAGGTGTCAATCCTTTAGTCCGCATATTGGAACCAAGTCCTTTTTTAGCGACGCAAGCGCTCGACGCAGGTGCATCTGCCATTTTAGTTCCTTATGTAGAGGAAATTGAGGATGTGATGGCGTTGATAGGTGCGGTTAAATATAGGCCTTTGAAAGGTCGAAAACTGATGCGTATTCTATACGGAGAGGAAAAGCCATCAGAAGAATTAAAACAGTATTTGATGAAGCATAATAGCAATAATACGCTGATCTTAAATGTAGAAAGTCAAAAGGGTGTTGAATCCATGAACGAATTTACGAGCATTCAATCCTTAGATGGTCCGGGCGTCGACGGCCTTATTATAGGTCCACATGATTTGTCAACCTCTTTTGATATGCCTGAGCAATATATGACTAAGGCGTTTTTGGACTTGAGTTGTGGCATCATTAAAAATGCTAGATCAAAAGGGATCGCTGTGGGTGGACATACGGGCTATCGTGACAGCTTAGATTTACAAGTAGAATGGGCCAAAGCCGGTGCAAACATTATTCTTCATTGTTCAGATGCCTATTTGTCGGCAAACCAATTAAACAACGATTTAAATCAAATCAAAAAATGTGTGGGTGATCAGCAACACCTTAATACAAGCACTGAAAGCATATAATTCAATCACTCTCCAATTTATGAAAAATACATGTAGCTCTTTTTTACTTTTCTTCTTGGGCATGAGTTTGTTTGGCAGTGCTCAAGTCCTTGATTTTTCGAAAGCCAAAATCCATGTGTCCTCAGCGTTGAAATCACCACATCGAGAAACCTATATTCGAGTGCTACAGGAGGAGATAAAGGCGCGGACCGAATTGAATTTAGTCGTTCAGAATCAATCGGATTTATCTCCGATGATTGCATTGGTTCTTGTAACGGATCAAAATATAGATGGGGTTACAGTGCCCAAATTAGCTAAAAATGATGCGGCATTTAAAAAAGACGGTTATTGCATTTCGGTCGATGCTAATTCAAACAGGCCGATTCTATGGCTGATGGGTGGAGACGACCGAGGCGTTTTATTTGCAATAGGGGAATTTTTACGAAAAGCGGATTTGTCTAAAAATAAAATTTGGGTCGACAAAAAATATGAAATGACATCGGCTCCAATGTATTCGATTCGCGGGCACCAATTGGGTTACCGGAACACAGCTAATTCATGGGATGCTTGGAATGAGAAACAATATGAGCAATACATTCGTGATTTAGCCTTATTTGGTTCAAATGCCATTGAAAATATTCCCTTTCAGGATGGCCCTCCAGGACCTCATATGAAAATTCCGAGGGAGGAAATGAATCTGAAATTAAGCCAAATATGTTTGAATTATGGATTGGATTATTGGGTTTGGACGCCGGCTGACATTGATTTAGCGGATGAAGTTAAGTTTAAGCAGGAGGTGCAATTTCATGCTGATTTTTACAAAAAATGCCCCAAATTAGACGGTGTCTTTTTTCCTGGGGGTGATCCAGGAAGCAACCATCCTAAGCATGTGATGCCATTCCTGAAAGCCATTTCGGCCGAATTAAAAAAATACCATCCAGAGGCTGGCATGTGGATATCCTTGCAGGGATTTAGTGATGAAGAGGTAAATTATTTCCATGAATACCTTGAGAAAAATAAACCGGATTGGTTGACCGGCGTCGTCTCAGGACCCAGTAGCCCTGATATGGCCAATACACGCTACAGATTGCCTAAACAATATAAGCACCGACATTACCCCGATTTAACGCATACGGTTCGCTGCCAATATCCTACGGAAAATTGGGATCAAGCTTTTGCTTTAACCGAAGGTCGTGAGGTTTCAAACCCTCAGCCCGCCTATTATGCCAAAATCCACAATCGCTTTGCCCCTTTAACCGATGGCTTTTTGTCCTATTCCGATGGGGTGCATGACGATGTAAATAAGGTTATTTGGAGCCAAATGTCTTGGGATCCGACCAAAGATGTACGAGATGTGATGGTTGAATATGCCCGATTGTTTTTTGGGCATGCTATTTCTGAGCAGGTCGCTGATGGAATCTTAGCTTTGGAGCGAAATTGGGTCGGCCCCGTGGAAGAAAATGGGGGTATTGAAACCAATTTGGCTTTTTGGAAAAATTTGGAAAACCAAAACCCAGGACTCAAATTAAACTGGCGTTGGCAACAATTAATCATGCGTGCTTATTATGACACCTATGTAAAGCGACGCAAATTATATGAGCAAAAATTGGAGCGTCAAGCCAATGCGGTGTTGGAAAAAGCCTCTGAAATCGGGGTGCTAAAATCCATGGAAACAGCATTAAATCTGGTTAATGAGGCGGATAAATCTCCTATAAGTCCGGAATTACGCCAAAAGGTTGTGGACTATTGTGAGGCTTTGTTTAAGTCGATCGGCATGCAAACATCTGTTCCTAAATATCAGGCCAGTGGCGCTGAAAGAGGAGCCATTTTAGATTTCCTAGATTATCCCTTGAATAATCGTTGGTGGTTAGCGGATGAATTTGAAAAAATCAAAAAAATGACCAATGAAAAGGATCAATTAGCACGTTTGGAAGTGATTGCCAAATGGGAAAATCCAGGTCCGGGTAGTTTTTATGATAATATTTCTGATTTGTCAAAAGGTCCCAGGGTTAAAACGAGAACTGAGGATGCAACGGATGTGCTTTGGGCAGATAATGGCTTGAGTAGGCTCCGACTTTCCTCTCAATTGTTTCAAAATTTTCCTCGTTTGGATTATGCTGATTTAGACCCTAAAGCCATGTATACCATTCGGATTTCAGGTTATGGAGAAGCATTGTTGCGCGTAGATGGTGTTCGCATAGAGCCTACGATTTATAAAAAAGGATTAGAGGAATTTAAGGAGTTCCAATTGAGCCCTCAATATGTCAGTGATGGAAAAATTGAAGTAACGTTTGATGAGCCGGAGGAATCACATTTAAATTGGCGTCAGCATTCCAAAGTTTTTGACATTTGGTTATTGAAAAAATAAATGCAATCAAGAATTCACATTTTATTTTTTGCAATCCTTTTATTGCCTTGTACTCTTGTTCATGGCCAGCAAAAAAAAATATTGGATGCCAATGATTTGACGTTTTTGGAACAGATGGTCAAGGATGTGATGGAAGCATCTCGAATTTATCCGGGTCAAAAAATTTCGAAGGACTTTGGGCCGAACCAAACCGAAGGTGTTTTGATTCGACCCGGTGGTAGAACGTCTTATCCAGCTTTTTGGATTCGCGATTATGCGATGTCCATTGAGACCGGATATGTATCCGAAAAGGAGCAAAAGCATATGTTGGACTTAACGGCGAACACACAATCCGATAGCCTAATAAGAACTAAATGGGGTACTAGCATTCCTAAAGGTTCCATTGCCGATCACATTCGAATCGATGATGGAAAGCCCATTTATTTTCCGGGAACTTATAGTTTTGAAAATCAAGGAGAAAAAAAATGGGGCATGCAACCGCCCTTTTGTGATCAGTTTTTTTTCATTCAAATGGCCTATTTTTATGTTAAATCTTTTTCGCAAACGACAACTTTATCGAAAGAAATAAACGGGGTAAAATTAATCGATCGATTAGAGTTGGCGTATCAAATGCCACCTTCCGATACTCGATCTCATTTGGTACAGGTTGACGAGAGCAATAGGGGAGTTGATTTTGGATTCCGAGATGCCATTTATATCACAGGAAAATTATGTTATGCCTCCCTTTTAAAATATCAGGCAGCCAATCAATTGGCCTATATGTATGGTAAAATGGGGAATAAATCGAAGGCCTTACATTATCAGCAAGAGGCAAATATTTTAAAGATATCGATCAATCGTACATTTATAGATGCTGGAGGCATGCTTCGTGCCAGTACGGGAATTAGTGGCCAAGCAGATGTTTGGGCTACATCTCTGGCTATCAACCTAGGTGTCTTAACAGGGCAATCTCGGTTAAAAGCAGCTCAATATTTACGAGATGCTTATGTTAAGGGCGAACTATCTCAAAAAGGAAATATTCGACATATCATTAAATCGGATGACTTTAGTGTTACCTCTGCTTGGGAAAAAAGTGTCGTTCCCATTAATACCTATCAAAATGGAGCCTATTGGGGAACGCCGGTAGCTTGGGTTTGTCAGGCCATCGCGTATGTAGATTTCCAATCAGCACAAAAATTAGCCAAAGAATATATTCAAGAATTACGGGAGGGAGACTTTAGGAAAGGGGAGAGTTATGGGTCACCATGGGAATGTTTTAATGATAAATTAACACAAAATCCAGTCTATTTAACTTCGGTTGCTGTTCCATTCATTATATTTAAGAAAAATTAATTATGAAAAATCAAGATCAAATCTCTCGTAGGCATTTTGTAAAAAATATTTCCTTTGCTTCCGCATTTTTTATGGGTGGAGGATTTCAATCAATATCTGCACAAGATGTAGACGCATTAAAGGATCAAGTTAAGATGCGATTTGCGGTTGCGTCAGATGCCCATTATGGCCAACCTAATACGCCTTATGAGGCGATGATGGATACAATTATTGAGAAAATTAATTTGTTTCATGGTTCAAATCCCTTAGATTTTTGTGTCATGAATGGTGATATTGTACATGATGAAAAATCGTTTTTAGCTCAAGCAAAACAAAAAATTGACGGATTAAAAGTTCCTTATTTTGTGACCAGAGGAAATCATGATAAATGTTCTTCGGACTATTGGGAGCAAGTTTGGAACATGCCTTTGAATCATCAAAAGGTGGTTAAAAACTCATTGGTTTTGTTGGGCGATACATCTAATGAGCAGGGAACCTATGTTTCCCCTGATTTGGCATGGCTCGAAGCTCAATTGGAAGCCAATAAAAAACGTAAAAATATATTTTTGTTTTTACACATTCCTCAAGCTAAGTGGACTAAGAACGGGATAGAAACCCCTGCGTTTTTTGAATTGATTAAAAAATATCCCAATATCCGTGCCGTTTTTCATGGCCATGAGCATGATCAAGACGGGGTACAAATGATCGGTAAATTACCCTTCTTATTTGACTCACACATAGGAGGTAGTTGGGGAACGCCGCATAAGGGTTTCCGTGTCGTAGAGCTTTTAAATAGTGGAACGGTTATAACGTACTTGATGGATCCAAGTATAAAGAAAAATGAACTAACTTATTCTATTTAAAACTTAATTACGTAGTCGATATATGGAATTCCCATGAAGGAGCTGCTCGCCCCCATGGGAGTTAACATGCCAAAGTCGAAGGAGCTTTTTTCCAACATGATTCTTACTCCTCCTGATAGGATACCGTTGTAATTGCTTTTGACGCCGTTAGCTTGCATAATGCCATTGGCTTTCATTTGGTCATCATAGGTATATTCATTGACCGCGAAAAACCAGTTTTCGCTGACCAACATACACCTTCGGGAAATTCGTGTCATGCCTGAAAAGGTGAACATGGGTTTATTGGCAAAACTCCAAGAGGTTTTACTCGTGTTGGTCACAGCGTCATACGAGTCGCCTTTAGTAGCGCCCCAGCCAACATTCAACGTCACATTGTTTTCATGGGAGCCTAATGTGATGGATCCATATCCAACTCCCACGCCCAAATTTAAATTGCTAATAAGGGAACTTGCTATCAAAATTCCACCGCCCACATGAACGTTTTCACTTATTTTTTTTCCAAATTTTGGGGTAATGTAAAATAAGAATGGGACAACGACACCGCCGCCAATTGAAAATTCGTCACTTAGGCCAATTTGCATGCTGTTGGATAATAGGTATGCGTTTTGGAAATATTTCTCCCCTTTTTTAAGTGGTATGGCGGATGGGCCAAAGAAATAACGCGTTGGGTGTGGGTTAGGAAAAAGATATTGCCCATTTTTGATTTGACTTTCCTCGATGATTTTTATCGATTTAATAGCTGATTTAGCGAGGGTAATCTGACCTAAATTTTGGGTTAAAATACTTAGGGTCGATTCTGTTTTTGAGGCTAATTTACCTAAAATGGTTTTCCCATCATTT
>CANIYB010000103.1 GCA_947471105.1 Cytophagaceae bacterium | reverse complement strand
GGAGATCTCAGTACGCTCAAACATCTCCTCAAGGAAGATGGTTGGAATAGCTATATCATCCGTTGCAAAGGCAACCTTCATGAACTGTATATTAATGGGGTAAAAACCTGTGAGTACATTGAAAAAGATCCCAAAATACCTCAAAAGGGTGTTATTGCAGTTCAAATTCATAGTGGAGGTGTAGCCCAAGTGGAATTCAAAGATTTGACCATTTCTGAAATTCCCTGATATGTAAAGATCTAATTCTTTTGATTTTATTTGTGAAGCCTTTATTGAAATGCCCGAACCTAAAAATTTATGCGCTGTTTTCATACCCTATAAAGAAAAATTATGAAGCTTATCCTTGTATTCATTTCTGTCTTTCTTGTAACGAGCTTTAGTCCCCAATTATTTGCTCAATCAAAAAAAACTCAGTCGGTACGCACGCAGATTTATACACCCGAGCAGGAGCTTGCCGGATTTAAAGTTCCTGAAGGCTTCGTTATTGAGCTCGTTGCCAGTGAAAAAGATGGATTGATTAATCCGATCGATCTTACTTTTGATGATGCGGGCAGGCTCTGGACTCAGACCGCAATTATGTACCCTTTGGATCCGATCGCCGACATCCAATGGAATGATTTGCTAAAACTCATGGATGACCCAGAAGCACAGAAAAATCACCCGAACTTTAAACGGATATTGGATCTTTATCAAGGAAAAACAAAAGGTGTGGACAAGATTCTTGTGTTCTCTGACCTTTATGGCAAGAATCCCGTAAAAACCAATATCTGGGCAGATGGACTTACCATTCCCATGAGTATTTTACCCTATAAGAATGGGGCTTATGTGGTGCAAGGTTCTGAACTATTTTTCCTGAATGATGCAGATCGGGATGGAAAAGCCGATCAGCGAACTCCCCTACTCACGGGTTTTGGTTTTACGGATACCCACACGATGGCGCATGTGCTCATCCGAGGACCCGGCGATTGGATTCATTTCAGCCAAGGAGCCCTGAATAAAAGTGGAGTCTCTTCTTTAAAAAGTGATGTGAAACTGAAGATCGATTACAGCAAAATCGCCCGATTTTCCTTGGATGCAAAAAAACTGGAACTGGTCAGTTCTGGCCTTAATAATATTTGGGGCTTTCAGCTTCGTGGCAATGGTCAGTGGTATGGTTCTGAAGCGAATGATTTGGGGTATTCGGTTGCACCCATGGAACCCGGTACGGGTTTTCCAGGTATTGGCAATGAACGGCTTAGTCCTTATCAGCCTTTCATGCCTACACTTCACGAGTTCCGAGTAGGTGGAACCGGAATATCGGGAACGGCATTTGCTGATGATGCCTCTGGTTCCTTTCCTGATGAATTTAAAAATGTAGCTTTTCTAGCAAATCCGATTACCAGTTCGATCAACGCCGTTCGGATCATCCGTAATCCAGATGGTAGCGTTACTGCCCAACATTTACCAGACCTACTGACATCCGAGGATGACTGGTTTCGCCCGGTTAATATGGAATTTGGACCAGATGGAAGCCTCTATATTGCGGATTGGTACAACAAGATTATTTCCCACAATGAACTACCGACCACACACCCAGATCGAGACAAATCACATGGACGTATATGGCGCATCCGTCATGTGAGTCAAAAACCACGTGATATCCTTGATTTCAATTTGGTGAAAACGGAAGAATTGGTCAATTATCTACATTCGCCATCACTCTGGGAAAAACGTGCTGCTTGGCATCAGATCTCGGATCGCCCTATTTCTGAAACCAAAGGATTAGCGATGAGTCTTATGGCATTGGCTTCCGATGAATCTCAAGATGAGGTTACAAGAATACACGCCTTATGGTCATTGGAAGGAATTAAACACTATGATGCTACCCTCCTTTCTTTACTCT
Source organism: Cytophagaceae bacterium (assembly GCA_947471105.1). Taxonomy (GTDB): domain Bacteria; phylum Bacteroidota; class Bacteroidia; order Cytophagales; family Spirosomataceae; genus Aquirufa. The sequence continues at coordinate 5,904 of CANIYB010000103.1, read as the reverse complement.
TGAAATCCCCTTTGCACGATCTTAGGCGCGAAGCTGTTCGTTCGCTGGCAAGCTTTTCGCTGAACCCGGCACAAATGGCCAGTTCGGTAAAAGAGCTTATGGAAGATAAGAATCCAGCCGTTCGCTCCCAGGTCCTTCGTACGCTGTTGGAAGTCGGCGGAGCCGACCAGTCAGTGATCGACATTCTGGTTCGTGCGAGCAAACCTGAAATCCCTGGGAATGCCATGGGTGGGGCTTATGAACGAAAATTTGAGCGCTTTCTTGCTCGCAGGGCGCTCGAGCAATATTCCGGAGAATTACAAACCTACCTAAACGCTCCAATCGCTACTGATATTCCTGTCGCAAATATATTGTGGGCTATCCAAGCATTACCAGTTAAACAAAAGGAGACTGCTTTTCTGAAATTTTGGCCAACATCCAATATCACGGCACTCGACGAATCTGCTTTTATCGGCATCGCGGAAATGCTAGGCAACAAAGAGATTTACGAGGCTGTGAAGTCGGTGTTCCAAAATCCTGTTCATGCCGCCGCCTATACCCAAATCGCCTTGCAAAATCAAGCGCGTGTACAATCACCCGAGCTGACCCAATTACTTTTGGTTCCGATTAGTACATTAATAAAGAGTGAATCGCTGCCGAATATTGACCTGGCGTTGGATGCCATTGGGCGATTTAAAATTGATAAAATGCGAGATGCCATTATCTCTTTAATCAATGATCAAACCCCAGATCAAACCCTAAAACTTACGTTAAAAGCATTGGAGATTAACCCTAAGGCTAGTCAAGAAGTTTTTAAGCAGATTGTTCAGAATAAAAAATTAAGTTTTGAGGTACGTGTAGCCGCATTGAATAGCCTTTCAAAAGCGAGCCCAGCGGAGGGAGAACTGGCTTTATTGAAATGGATACCCGAACTTAAAGCGACTGAAAAAGCAGAAATGGTCAGCATTTTAGCGGGCTCTAACCAAAGTGCTACCGTGTTAATGAATGTGTTTGGGCAAAAAGGATTGGATTTATCGGCCTTCAACCTTTCATCGGCGGAACGCATCTTGAATGCCAATCGGAGTGATCAACGTGGCCAGGCCATTATGGAGGGTGTAAAAAAGCGAGAAGAGGAAAAAAAGAAGGCATTTGATGGGGAACTAAAAAGGTACATGGTGATTGCTAATAAAAACGGAGGAAACCCGAATGAAGGAAAAAAGCTTTTTCAGACTTGCTTGTTGTGTCATCAAGTCGGTAACAAAGGACAGAATATTGCCCCGGCCTTAGACGGCTCTGCTTCCCGCGAATATGAAGCACTCCTTACGGCTATTCTTAATCCTGACGCAGCTGTAGAATCCAGTTATGCGATATACCGGGTGAAGAAAAAAGATGGCCAAAGTTTGGAAGGTTATTTGGTCAACAAAGATGCCCGCGGAACTACCCTAGCATTTATGGGAGGCAGTCGAGTATTTATTGAAACAGCCAACATCCAAAACCAAGGTTTTCTGGGAGGTCGATCGTTCATGGCAAAAGGCTTGATTGATAATTATACGGATAAACAAGTCGCCGATTTGTTGTCCTATATACGGACCTTAAAATAATGAACTGACGATATTTGTGACTAACAGAATCCACCTTTTAAGGTGGATTTTTTTATGGAAGAAATAGACTAGGCCATTTATTGTACAACAGGATTAATTTGAATTTGTCCTCCAATAGCTCGTAATACCTTCATTATTGTTTCAAATTGAGGCTTAGAACCATCCGTTAAGGCTTTATATAAGCTAGGCCGACTTAATCCCGTTTCATTAGCAATTTTTGTCATGCCTATTGACTTAGCAATATGTCCAATCGCTATAATCATATCAGAATCATTTCCTTCAGCCAATACAGAATTAAGGTATTCCGCAATCATTTCATTACTATCCAAATAGTCTGCTATGTCAAATTTCGAAGTTTCCATTTTTTATTGTTTTATTCTTTTTAAAATCTCTTTTGCTTTTTCTATATCCTTCTGCTGGGTTGACTTATCTCCACCGGCGAGCAGAATTATGATTTTACCATCAAATTCTTTGAAATACACTCTATATCCCTTAGCATAATCAATTTTTATTTCGCGAATTCCTCCTCCAACAGGCTCACATTCACCAAAGTGTTCATTATTCTCAATTTTTTGAATCCGAACCAATATTTTTGCCTTAGCTCTTAAATCATTTAGTTTTCTAAACCATTTATCAAATTCGTCTGTTTTTTCAATTAGATACATTTGATTAATTGTCTTCAATTGGATACAAATATAGTTAATCACAAAACAAAAACAGTCTTTCTCAAATAGAATTTAACAATTAATTCATTTTAAATTCGACCTTTCCCTGGTTAAGCCGTATTGCAAAAAATATGCCTAAAGAATATCATTAAAAATACCATTATGAATTTTGGGTATCTCATATTTAATTTTCTTGCTGCATCAGGATTTAATCTAAAAAATCAGATCATCTTTTTAGAGAATTAGAAAATAAAAATTGCATTATTTTAACTTTATTTATTAATTTGGAGAAGACTCTATGAAAATTATTTAATCAAACTTTATGAATCGTATTAGCCATTCCCTATTTTTTCTTATGTGTATGTTAGGCCTATTTCAAATGGCATCAGCCCAAGTACCCGACAGGGAAAATACGATGGTTGTAGAGGTCAAATCTAAAACAGGTAGGATTTGGATGGATCGAAATTTAGGAGCTAAAGAAGTGGCAAAATCAAGTTTGCAGTCCAGTTCATTTGGATATTTATATCAATGGGGACGTTTTTCGGATGGGCATCAACTGAGAAGGTCAAGAACAACGAAAAAAATGTCCTCTACAATTTCACCGAATAATTCCGAGTTCATACTTTCCACCAAAAGCCCTAATGATTGGATTAAGGTTCAAAATGATCAATTATGGCAAGGTGCCAAAGGTATCAATAATCCTTGTCCGGTAGGTTTTAGGTTACCCACATCCAATGAATTTGACGAGGAAATTGCTACTTGGATTAGTAAAGATGCCAAAGGAGCCATTTTATCAGCCCTCAAACTTCCTTTATCTGGATACCGCAGCAATGGCGACGGAGAAGTGACTGATAGTGGAATTAGTGGAGATTATTGGACGAGTACCGTGGAGGATAAAAACGCGAGAGGACTTTATTTCGATTCAAAAAGTGGAGGTACAGATATAGGTGGAAGGGCCGTCGGCGTTTCTGTCCGATGCATCAAAAATTAAATTTTTGAAGGGCCAAAATCACTACCCATAAATCCTATTTAACCGTTAGCGTTGTTCCTGAAATTTCAACGATCAATTTCGTAAGTCCTTTAGTCGCAGGCCCTGAAACCAAAGATCCATCTGAACCAAAGGCTGACCCATGAGCCGCACACGAAAACGACGATTTTGTATTGTTATAATCAACAGTCGCCCCTGCATGAGGACAAACTGAGGAGACAGCTAAAAAACTTGAAGCGATGTTTCCAGTGGCTATACGAATCAAAATGATGCCGCTTTTTGAAATAAAATCATTGACCGCTCTCAACTCTGAATCCAATTTAACCGTAAAGACGTTAGAACCAGGGGTCTGTGATGGAATTGTACTGGGAGTTGTTGAAGAAATAGGTGTGGGTGACGCATCTTTTGAACAGGCAGCTGCTAAACAAGAAACACATACGGCGGCTAAACCACCAGAAACCGAATGCAAAAATTTTGATCGTTTCATTGAATTTTATTTTGTAAAACAGATTGAATTAAAATTTGTTTAACGAAATAAAATCCTCTTTAAAAATTTGAAATTAATAATCGAAAGTTTGGTTGAATTATTTTTTAGCCCTCAGCTTATCGTATTCTCTTTGTTCTAATGAGTCTACTTCGATCATATAGGCGTTTAAATATTGAATTCCCAACCCTAATCCCCAGCCTAACATGGGCCAAATAGGCCAAGGAAATCGTTCATAACGATGAAGTTCTGGCATCGTTAAAAACCAAATAATCCATAGAAATGTAATCACGAGCACATAGGCACTCAGACTTCTTTTAAATTTCGCACGCCTTTTGGCGACTAACCATAATTGTTGATCTGCACTTTCCATAATATTGAGTTTTTCTGTTTCGAAATCGGGAGCAAACAACAAAGCCAAATTCACTCCAAGCACCTCGCCTATTGCATTCAAGGAATACAGGCTCGGCTTTCCTTCATTGCGCTCCATGCGCTGAACGGTTCTAAGTGCGATTCCGCTCTTTTCTGAAAGCTCGATTTGAGTTAAACCTTTCGAGCTACGGATTTCTTTTAATTGTTCTCCAAAATTCATGGTGCAATTTGGGCTTAAATTACCAAGAAACAAACGCCATTTTGATGACTTGTTTACGCCATTGGTTAACATTTGAATTTCAATCATAGTATTGCGTCACTTTACAAAACATTTTGAATTGTATCAGGGTTTAACATTTCAAACGGAAATTCTCGTTGATGCAAGGCGTAAAAAAACAACATTTACCATCCAAAACCTGCCCAGTTTGTAACCGCCCTTTCGCCTGGCGTAAGAAATGGGAGAAAAATTGGGACCAAATCATCTATTGTAGTGAAAAGTGTAGGCGCAGCAAATAAGTTCTCCGACGAAGATATTGATCGAATCATTCAAATGGCCTGGGAAGATCGTACGCCTTTTGAGGCCATAAAATTCCAGTTTGGGCTCCAAGAAAAAGAAGTGATTGAATTTATGCGGACTAATAGTAAATTATCGAGCTTTCAGATGTGGCGTAAACGCATGGCCGGCAGAAACACAAAGCATTTACACAAGCGTATTTTTTCTGATCCGCGATTTAAATGCACACTCCAACGAAGCATCAGCATGAACAAAATCAGTAAAAGATAGTGGATTTCCCGACCAAGCTCGCCGATGTCTACAAACGAATCGATGCCTTCGACCCGGAGCACTATGCGCGAACCCGGAACTTTTTAAACGGAGGGGTTTCCTACCTTTCTCCTTATTTATCCCGCGGATTTATCACAGTACCCCAAGTGGTGGAGCGATTAAAGAATCGTGGAATTGGGATGCAAGAAGCAGAAAAGTTCATTCAAGAATTAGCTTGGCGCGAGTTTTATACCCGCACTTGGTTTCAGAAAGGGGATCAGATCTTCGAAGATATTCGCCACCCGCAAGAGGGTGTAGAAAATCATGGAATTCCAGAGGCTGTGCTCAAGGCTAACACAGGAATTAAGGCAATAGATTCCCATTTAACTCATTTTAGGGAGACGGGCTACCTGCACAATCATTTGCGGATGTACCTCGCCGCTATTATCTGCAATATGGGAAAATACCACTGGCGAATACCCGCCGATTGGCTTTACTACCATTTATTGGACGGCGACTTGGCAAGCAATGCGCTTAGTTGGCAATGGTGCGCAGGCACCTTCAGCAACAAACCCTATTTTGTGAACCAGGAAAATATCAACAAGTATTCGGAAACAAAACAATGCGGTAGTTTTTTAGATTTTGACTATGAAATTTTACCTATAAATTCAGTTCCAGACGTATTGAAAAAATCAGAGAACATAAACCTAGTTTTTACCCCACCTGAAACAAAAGCCCTCGACTTACAAGACAACCTACCCACTTTCATTTACACACATTATACACTGGACCCTACATACCACATCGGTGAGGAGGGAAATCGGATCTTGGTCTTAGAACCGAGTCACTTCAAGAAGCATGCGATATCACCAAAGACATTGAACTTCATCCTGTCCCTTGGGGAGAATATTCCAGGCCTCCAAGTGTATTACGGGGAATATGCCGATTTATCCGTACAAGGAATTTTTAGAGATCATCCCATCAATGCCCACTTCAAAGGAATTAGGGAAAAGCATCCCTCACTGGCTCCAGATCTTGTGGGTGAATTCCCT
>CANIYB010000102.1 GCA_947471105.1 Cytophagaceae bacterium | reverse complement strand
GTTATAATTTGAGAAAAAATACGGAATAGTTTCGATTCCCTTATAAAAATTGAATAAGCCATAATGCTCGTTTGGAGAATGTATGGCATCGGAATCTAGACCAAAACCCATTAGAATAGATTTGATTCCCAACTCTTTTTCAAATAAAGCTACGATCGGAATACTCCCGCCTCCGCGAGTCGGCACAGGCTCTTTTCCAAAAGTGGTAGCCAAAGCCTCAGATGCTGCTTGGAATGCAATGCTATCCGTCGGCATTAAATAGGCTTCGCCTCCATGATGCGGGGTCACTGTGACTTGCACTCCCTTAGGAGCAGCAGCCAAAAAATAGTCCGTAAATAGTTTAGTAATTTGTTCAGAGGATTGATTTGGGACCAACCTCATGGAAATTTTAGCATAGGCCATGGAAGGCAAAACGGTCTTTGCTCCTTCCCCTATATATCCACCCCAGATACCATTAACGTCTAAAGTAGGCCTAATAGAGGCCCGCTCAATAGTTGAAAACCCTTTTTCTCCATGGACGGCATGAATGCCTAAATCGTTTTGATATGCTTCTAAGTCAAAAGGCGTTTGTGCCATCGCAGCGCGATCAGCTGGACTAACGTCCAACACTCCATCGTAAAATCCTGGAATGGTGATCCGATTAAATTCATCGTGCATGGATGAAATCATTTCGCATAAAATATTGATGGGATTAGCCACCGCTCCACCATATACCCCAGAATGCAAGTCTCGATTAGGTCCTTGAACGGACACTTCCATGTAACTAAGTCCCCGCAAACCTACGTCGATAGACGGAGTATCGTTCGCAATTATGGCCGTATCTGAGATTAAAATTACATCGGCTTTTAAAAGATCTTTATGAGCACAGACGAAAGTGGACAAGTTATTCGAACCAATTTCTTCCTCCCCTTCAATCATAAATTTAACGTTACAGGTTAATTCACCTGCCGCATACATTGCCTCAAAAGCTTTTACATGCATAAATACTTGACCCTTATCGTCACAAGAACCTCGGGCATAAATAACCTCATTTTTAATGATTGGTTCAAAAGGAGGATTATCCCACAACGCTAATGGATCGGCAGGTTGGACATCATAATGCCCATAAACTAGGACCGTTGGCGCTTTAGCGTCAACTATTTTCTCTCCATAAACAATGGGGAAACCTGCTGTTTCCTCTAGGCGAACATGATCAACCCCGGCTTTTTTGAGGTTTTCAGCCATCCATTCGGCAGCTTGTCTAACAGATCCAGCATAAGCGGGATCAGCAGAAATAGAGGGGATGCGCAACCACTCTAATAATTCAGTTAAAAATCGATCTTGGTGGGCGGATATATACGCTTGAGTTTCTTTCATATTTGATACTAATAGCTAAAGTGCAGCTATACAAATATAAAAAAATAATGTTTACGATTACTTTTTACGTGGGATTAGGTACATCCGATTTTCAGTTCCTTGAAAAATTCGTATGATATTTCCCCGATGCGTGAAAATGACAAGGCATGTGATGAATAGCCCGAAATAGATTAATAAAGGGATTTCTTGTCCAAATACTCCAAAAATTAGTAGCAATGCAAATACGATGGATGCGACCATGGAACCTAAAGAAACGTATTTTGAAATGGCGAAGACCATTAAAAAAACACAAATACTCACGATGGCTGCTTGTGGGTGTAATGCCAATACCATTCCTAAAGTTGTAGCCACTCCTTTCCCTCCCTTAAAATCACAAAATACAGGAAGCAGGTGACCAATAATCGCTAAAAAGCCAAAAAGTATTTTTAAGGTTACACAAGTTTGCCAATCAATTAAATGAAAGTAAAACAAAACAGCTGAAAGGCCTGTGGCAATAAATCCTTTGAGTGAGTCAACAAACAAAACAATGGAACCTGCTTTTTTGCCTAATACTCTAAAAGTATTGGTGGCGCCCGCATTTCCACTCCCATGTTTGCGAATGTCAATTCCGTGATACGTTTCTCCATACCAAATGGCAGTAGGGATAGACCCGAGAAGATAACTTAAAATAGAAAGACAAAAAATCATTAAGACCATAACTCAAATTCAACCGTTTGGCAGATTCAAATATAGAATGCTAAGCGTCATAAATCAAATGCATATAAAACATTCTTGAAATGTTTAAACTTTAGTCTTTAATTTATTCTAATTTCGACTAAAATGAGACATTGATGGAAGCCATTAACCTGAAAGTCTGAGGTACTCCGTGGTCTAAATAGCTAAGCCGATGAAAAGCCTGAATGCGGAAAATTTTGAAAATATTATCAATGCCATAGCCCGCCTCTACATAGGGTTTTCCTGGCTCTAGTGCATCAAAAGCATATTGATCTAAAAACTTAGATTTCAGTGGGTTATTGACATCTTTCATGATCTCTTTATTAGAAGATCGCTGGCTACCAACCACTATATTCGAACTTGCAATAAAACGCCACTTCAATTTTTTTATCAAGGGTATTCGATTAAAAAACAAGCCGTCAAAATTGTGATTATACTGCAAGGAAACATACTGATCACTCACAAATTCAAAATAATTCATGGTAGAAAATGCACTCCTGACAAAGAACAATGTCTCATTCCCCAAGTGTGGAAATAAAAGAGGAGCAGGTAAATTGGATGGAGTATAACCAGCCATTAAGGTATAATCAGACCGACCTATTTTACCTAATCGAAAAGACTGATAGGCTTTTAATGTAAAACGTTCATAATCAAAGTTCCCACCTAAAAACCCTTTAATGCCCTTTTGATATTTAAATGTAAGCACAGGTATTCTCCTCGTTGACAGAGTGACTTTTTCATTCCCATTCATTATAAAAGTCTCATTTTTAGCAAACCTAGCTTCCAATGTGATGAATGAATCTTGATAATAGTCTTGTACGGGCGAATTAACCCCCATTTCAGGGTTCAGTCGGTATTGGAAACGGAATAATGGATCAAAGGATCTGGTATTAGCCGAAGCTGTAAAGCTAATTCCTTTGGTAGGCTCTGTCGTAAAAAATGCTTCCGTTTCACGGCGATAAAAAGCGCCTGAGAACGCACCCCAACGAGTAAACGCGTAAAATAATTTATTATCACCAATCAATTCTGGAGTTAATCCAACCCGTTCAATGTCATACGAATGGCGCAATCCGGCCATCGTCCATTTTTTCTTTGAAAATAAATAATTTACCTCCCCAGAATATTTTAGCACCATATCTTTGGTGCCAAAACCAACATTACCTCTTAAAATCCAGTTCTTATCGAAAGTTGCATTGGTCCTAAAACCTAAGCGAAACCGAGCTCCTTCCAAGCGGTTAATGGCTAAACTAGTGATATAAGGGCCCACTTCAATATCATTAAATCGCTTAAATCCACTAAATACAATTTCGGCAATTTCTACATAGGTTTTAACCACTGGTAAATTTCTGACGGAATCAATTAATGAGGAGGCCAACAAATCCTGAGAGCTTAGTGGCTCATAGCGTGCATTCTTCCAAAAATTCGGGTCTGGCTCTTTTGCATCCTCGGCCACCTCTGAGGCCAAATCATAAAAATCTAATGGCTTAGGCTCATTAACGACAAAATCCTTATTGGATATATACATCTTCAACAACATCCCCGCTGAGCCTTTTGTGATTTCTTCTAAATCGATCAAAAACCGAGTCTTGGCGGGCAGCCAAACCCCGGAAGCTGTTTGCTCTAGCTCCTGAGAAATCTTAATCTTATCGATGAAATTTAAATTAGCTTGCTTATCAACAGTGGCATCTATTTGAACCAAGGCGAAATTGGTTGTGTCAATCCATACTTGGCCCGTAAACACTAAATCCATTGGGTTTTTAGGCTCATAATCAATTTGATAACAAACCTTGCCCTCAACTTTGACGGTGTCTCCTAAATAATATTTGTAATTACCTTTCCAACCGTCACCAATGGGACTAGCAAAATCCTTCCCAAAAAATCCAATGTAGTTTTGATAGAAGTTGTAATTTGCTAATAAATTACCCCCGACCAACTGTGAAATGAAGCTTCCATCTTTTACGCCAATCCCTTTTATATTGGTCTTTAAAATGAGCTCCTTTTTTCTTTGTGGGGATTCCCGATAATAAAATTTACTCAGCGTCTCCGAGATGAAGGTCGGTATGACCAATTTACCATCATCCCCCGCCATCTTTTCAAATTTTTTAACCGCCTCCTGGATATCCTTCATCACTTTTCGCTCCTTGAACTTTTCCGAAATATTGTCTACATCCAACTCCATCTTGGTATAAGAATCGTACGAATAAGCCGTTAATTTACTTCGGTCGTTTTTCTCACGATTCTTAATCACATTTCTCAATATTTTAAAAACAGGGTTTTCCCCAGAATACACAATTACTTCGTTGAGAGAACGATTGGTCGGATCAATCTGAAAATCTACGACTTGGGATTTTAACTTTTTATCGATGTACTTAACCTTCTTTTTATATCCGACAAACGAAACATAAATAGAATCAGATAAAAATTTCGAATTTAAGGTGTACTCTCCTTGAAAATTAGTGCTTGTACCCACATTCACACCTAAGATACCTACAGAGGCAAAAGGTACAGGGTCTCCATTGCTCGCATCACGAACAATACCTTTTATTTGATATTGAGCTACAAGGGATTCAAATGAAAGAAGCAATAAGAATAGCGCTAAAAAAGCACCAAAAACACTTTTTTTCAAAATTTGTAAATAGGGTTCTCTAAATTTAAAAGCATAATTATCCCGTTTTATTCAAAAATTCTTCTGAACGAAAAAGGAATGAAACAAAAATACAAAGTATTGTGAAAAAAACGTTATTCGTCGACAAATTTTAAAGATTCGTCGGCAAACGATTGAAATTTATGCAAGGCACGTGCTCGATGAGCGATGATATTCTTCTCCGAAAGCGTCATTTCAGCAAAAGTCCTTGATTCATTTTCTGGTTGGAACAAAGGATCATACCCAAACCCTTGATTACCCCTCGGACTTAATACAATTTCTCCTTTGATTTCTCCTTCAAACTGATGAAATTGACCATTTTGATGAAAGGTTAAGACTGTGACAAAACGCGCAGATCGATCTGCATGTCCGCTCATGTCCACTAATAACTTCGAAGAATTGGCTAGATCATTTTTGGGTTCACCGGCATATCGGGCTGAATAAACGCCGGGTAAACCTCCCAAGCAGGTCACTTCAAGTCCAGAATCATCTGAAAGACAATTAACCCCAAAACGATCTGCGATAAACTGAGCCTTCTGCATAGAATTTTCAACCAACGTTTTACCTGTTTCAGGAATATCTTCAATTACACCAAGCTCAGATATGGATTTAATTAGGAACTGACTTCCCAATAGAGCTGAAAGCTCTTCAATTTTATGTTTATTTTGGGTAGCTAAATATAATTCAATCATTATAAGGCGCCGACCACCTCCACTTCGAAATACAGAGGTGAATTAGGTGGAATAGTCGTGTTTCCATTAGCCCCGTAAGCAATTTTTGAGGGCATAATCAAAGCAGCTTTTTCACCCACCCTCATTTTTAAAATTCCCTCATCAAAGCCAGAAATCACAGCACCAGTACCCGCGACAAATGTAAAAGTCCCTGCATTAAAAGATGAATCATAAATAAGCTTACCACTAGTGGCATCATTTTGCAAGACACCATAACTAAATCGACCGGTATAATTTACTTTTACAGATTGACCAATGGCCACCTGAGCACCTTTCGGATTTTCTACTAATTTTTTGAAAATTAATCCCGTAACAGAAACCTCCGGGTTAGTGATTTTATATAAGGTTTGAAAATCTTGCAATTGTTCTGCTTCCGTCCGAATAGAAACTACTTCTATTTCTAATTTAATCACTGAAAATGCAGGTATGTCTGTATAGGAATTACCCCCAAAAGCAAGGGCTGAAGGCAAAATAAATAATCCTGATTCCCCTTCTTTCAAAAAGGAAATTGGCAAATTTAAAATGTTAGAAGTAGCTCCCCAAACCAAGCCTTTGAGTTGGCCTAATGACTTAGCAGTAGAATCCAATTTGGTTCCATCTAGCAAAGTCATTTTATAATAAAACTTAATTAAATCTGTATTAAAAGCCTGTTTGCCCGTGGATTTAGCTGTATTTATTGAATAATACATCCCTTCCGGAGATTTTTGAAGCTTTAAATTTGACCGACTGATATACCCATCAATCTCTTTTTGATTATCGGATTCTGTTTGGTTTATCTCATCAAGTTTACAACTTGACATTCCACCTAACAGCGAAATACACATAAAAAAGTAAAGTAAATTTTTCATTATACTATTCAATTTTGGCTATATAAATCTCAAACATTAAAGGTGTAAATCCTGGAATACTCGTTCCAGAACCTTTTTCTCCATATCCAATGGTGGAAGGAAACACGACAATCGCTTTCTCACCTAAACGCATCTTTTCAATGCCCTTTTGGAATCCTATTACCGTTTGTGTACCTCCCACGGTGACAGAAAAACTATCCGTACGAGCCATATTTCCATCAAAGGCAAAGCCATTTAAGAATCGGCCGGTATACTTTAATTTCACTACTTTACCTGTAGCGGGTATGTCTCCAGTTCCAGGGGCTAATTGAATATAACGTAATCCATCCGTTTCTGAAGTGGTCACTTTATATCCTTTTTTTGCTATAAAAGCGTTTATTTGGTCACTCTGACTACGAACCGCATAACTTTTGATCGTTACTTTCAGTGGTGTATATGCCGGCAAACCCTCAAAAGATTGAGACGTACCAGGCAAAGCCATCACAGCCAGCTCTTCATCACGTAAATGCGCCATTAACCGAGTGAAAATCGGATTTAAAAATCCGTATTGGTACGTCAATGGAGTGTTGGTTTTGCGGTTGGTACTATCCAAAATCTTTCCTGTGACTAGATTGGCTAATTCATAATGAATCATCAAGGTATCTCCTCTTAAGGCTAATTCCCCACTAGGATTAGATTTCGTAAGCACATAATAAGCTCCATCCTCCATCGCAATGGGAGTTTGATTTAACTTGGAGAAGTACGACAGTATTTGTGTCTGATTCTCTTTTGCTTTCACCTCGTCTGCCAACTCAACATTTGACAAACAAGAAGTCAATATAGAACCCACAAATACCATCGCTAAAAACTGCTTCACCAAATTTCTCATATTTATTATTTCTTAGACAATACTTCTATATCAAAAACTAACACTGAATTTGCTGGAATTGGTCCACGTGCTTGCTCGCCATATCCAATGGTAGAAGGGATCACAAAAGTACCTTTTCCACCCGCTTTTAACAAAGTTAAAGCTTCATTAAATCCAGGGATCATTTGACCTAATGGCATCTCAGCCGCACTGCCTTTATCGAATTCCTTGCCATTTAAAAAAGTTCCTCTATAATTGACTAACCAAGTTTCTCCCATTTTTGGAGAAGCACCTGCTCCTGGTTTTTCAATAGCATAATACAATCCTGCAGCCGATGTCTTGAATGATTTACCTGTTTTTGCTACATAGTCAGCAATCATTTTAGGTTGCAATGCAATATCCTTCGCAGCAGATTGCTTCGCTTTAGCCGCCTCTTTCTCCATATCCTTTTCAAATTCAGCACGAGACTGAACTTTCAATATTTTTACGGTGTACTTCAAATCGGTACCAGGCTTCAAGAATGGAGGCAATGGAGATTGAACTGCCTTTGTCAAACTGTCAATCGGCACTAAAATAGTGGCGCTATCACCTAAGGCTAACAAACGTAATCCATTTTCAAATGAACCTTTAAAAGCGCCTGGAGCGTTAGAAGGTGCTTGAATCATCCCTTTTCCTGGTTGGCCATCCTTT
>CANIYB010000101.1 GCA_947471105.1 Cytophagaceae bacterium | reverse complement strand
TTTTATATTCATTGATCGTAATTAAATCCGTCAGGGATTGTAAGGGATGCCTAGTGGCTGATTCCAAACTGATCAAAGGTTTACCTGTATATTTTAAAAATTGGTTTAGTACTTTTTCTGAATAATCCTCTTCTCTATCCACTAAACCAGGAAAGCTTCTGACCCCTACGATATCGCAATATTGGCCGACTACGGCTGCCGCTTCAGAAATATGCTCGGCTTTATCACCGTTCATGATCACACCTTCATTCATTTCCAATTGCCATGAATCAGCTCCCACATTCATGATCATCACTTCCATGCCTAGATTTTGAGCTGCTTTTTGTGTGGAAAGACGCGTTCTTAAACTTGAATTAAAAAATAATAGGCCTAAGGTTCTGTTTTTCCCAAGGTGTTTGTCGGAATGAGGTGTTTTTTTCATCAATAATGCTTCATTGATGAGATTTTGAATATTGTATGCGTCTTTTATTGAAGTGAAGTTGTGCATAATTTTTTATGGTAGCTTGATCTTAAAAGCAATTAATTTAGCAAAATTACCAAAATATATCGAATGGAAAGGGTTTAACCCTATATTTCATTCATACTTAAAAATGATCGGGCACATTCCCAGCAATATAATGACGTGGGTTCAGGGATGTTGATTTGCTTTTCGCCTACGATCTTAAAATTATTTTTTTCTAAAACTTTTTGCGAATTGAGGTTGAAGATGGGTGTTTCAGCTCTAATTATTTTCAAATCGGGATCTTTAAAAGCCCAGTTTTTCATAGCGCCAACAGCTTCTGTCGCGAAACCAGAGCCTCTGAATTTTTGGTCTATCACATAGCCTATTTCCGTGCAACCTTCGTTGTTTGGCATCCCTGACAATCCAATTCCCCCTATAGAACAGGACTTTTCTTTAAGAATGATTTCCCAATTTGTGTACCAAGTAAATTCCAATGGAAATTTTTTAGTCATGGGTAACCAAAAATCACGCAGGGCTAAGGAAGTTTCATCTTGGTAAAACTTTTCTACTTCCCAAGAGTTAGGTGAAAGATTGAGAAATTTTTCAAGACTTTCTCTTCCTGAAACATTCCAAATTTGGAGCATTTCATGGTCAAGCGGAATAAGTTGGAGCCTTGATGTTTGAATGGATATCATGAAAACAGTGAATAGATTTTTTGATTGACCTACAAATTAACCAAATTGGTCGCAAATAATATGAGTGTAATTAATAAAGGTAGAATTTTGTGAACGATTTAAAAACTTAAGATTTCAAATCGAGCGAATTGCCATAACAAACAAAATATGAAAAAATTATTTCTTTTATTTTCCCTTTTGGGAGCTTTTCAAATTTCAAATGCTCAGATACCAACTGGTTTAGGTGGTTTTTCAGGAGCCGCACCTAAAAAAGAAGCTGTTGCTGCACCAGTTGCACCTAAAGGAACCGCCAAAATTGTAGGTTACCTTTTGGACTCAACCGATTCGAAACCTGTTGAATTTGCTTCCGTTGCTTTGATCAATAAAACCACAGGCAGACCCGTAGATGGAACTGTCGCTGACCAAGTAGGTAAATTTACCATCACGAAAGTTGCGGTTGGTAGTTATAAATTGGTTGCTTCCTTCTTAGGATATAATAGCATCACCATTCCGATTGAAATCGGCAGTAAAAATGATGACAAAGATTTAGGTGTGATCCGAATGGGTTCTAACACCAAGATGCTTGCCGAAGTTACTGTGGAAGGACAAAGAGCCTTAATTGAAGAGAAAGTTGACAGAACAGTTTATAATGCTGAGAAAGATCAAACAAACCGTGGAGGAGATGCAACAGATGTACTTAAAAAAGTTCCGATGTTATCAGTTGACCTAGACGGAAATCCTTCTTTGAGGGGTTCTTCCAACATAAAGGTTTTAATTAACAATAAGCCATCGACTATTTTGGCATCTAGTATTTCAGATGCGTTAAAGCAAATTCCTGCTGATATGATCAAGACGGTTGAGGTAATCACTTCTCCATCTGCGAAATATGACGCTGAGGGTAGTGCAGGTATCATTAACATTGTAACTAAGAAAAACACTTTACAAGGTTTAACTTTCTCTTTCGATTCATCAGCTGGAGTGAGGGGTTCTAATTTATCCATGAATGGAAACTTCAGAAACAAAACCTGGGGAATGACTTTAGGTGGTTTTGGACGGTCTGAGTATAATGTAAGTGGACATTCTGAGTCGATTCAAACTACTTCAAATAACGGTATTTTAACTAGGAATGTTCAGACTTCTGATACAAGACGTTCAGGAATGTTTGGTAATTACCAATTGGGTTTTGATTGGGATATTAATAAATTCAACTCCATCACGGCCTCATCAAGAATTGGTTTTAGAAATGGAAATAGCTGGGGTGATGGTTTACGCCAAGTAAAAAATGATAAGTTATTTAGTTTGAGAAATACGAATTCATTAGATGAGTCGGCCAACATTGATTTAAATGTAGACTATACGCATACATTTGAAAAACCACAAAAAGAGTTCAGTATTTTGGCGATGATGTCCAATAACAATCGTTCAAATGATTTTTACAATGACATTATGAATCCAAGCAGTTCCATGAGTCAAATCATGAACTCGATCAAAAACATAAATGGTTCAGTGAATAAAGAGGCTACTTTGCAGTTAGATTATCAAACACCAATCACAAAAATGCAATTGATTGAGTTTGGAGCTAAGATTATCGGTCGCCAAGTGAATTCTGATTATGCATCATTCTTGAATCCAACGGGTAATGATCCTTCGAACTATACAAAAGTTAACTTAGCTAATTTGCCAAGTAACGTGTTTGATTACAACCAAAATATTTGGGGTACTTATTTCTCTTATACTTTAAGTACAAAAAGTAAGTGGAGTATGAAGTTGGGTGGTCGTTACGAGCACACAGACATAGAGGCTAGTTTCTTGAAAAAAGAAGGTCAAAATTTGACTATTCCTCCTTATGGTGTTTTAGTTCCTAGTTTCAACATGTCGAAGACATTTAAGTCAGGTACTTGGAGATTTAGTTTCAATCGCCGTATTCAAAGACCTGGTATTCAGAATTTGAATCCCAACGTAAATGCTACGAACCCTTTGAATATCTCCATGGGAAATCCAAATCTGTCACCTGAATATGCGAATAATTATGAAATCAATTATAGCAAGTTCGTGAAGCAAACCTATATTTCTACTGCCATTTTTGTTCGAAATAATACGGGTGCCATTAATCAAATCAGAACAGTTGTAGGTGATACAGTGAAAACTACATCGATGAATATTGGAGTTGAGAATGCCTATGGTATGAATATCAATATCAACATGAATCTATCAAATAAATTGATGATTGGTGGTGGTGGTGACTTATCTTATATGGTTTTGAAAAACAATGTTGCTGATCCATTAATGAATGCAAGCAATGAAGGCTTGCAATCTAATTTCAGGATATTTGGAAATTATAACATAGGAAGTGGTTGGGGTGCTCAGTTATTCTCTTTCTATCGTCCAAACCAAATCATGTTGCAAGGAACTCAAGGAGGTTTCGGAATTTACAGTTTAAGTTTGAAAAAGGATTTCAAAAACAAGAAGGGTAGCATTGGTTTTGGAGCGGAGAATTTCTTGACGAATGGGATGACGATTCATAGTGAGACTAAAACGCCTTTAATTACTCAAGAAAGTAATAATGTAATGCGAAACATGAATTTCAAAATCAATTTATCGTACCGTTTTGGAAAAATGAGTTTCAATCCAACAAAGAGAAAGAAATCAGTTAGCAATGACGATCAAAAAGATGGTGGTGGCGATGCAACTCCTGCGCCTACACAACCCATGATGCCTGGAATGGGTGGTGGTGATCGTGGAGGCCGTGGAGGCGGAGGTGGCTACAGTGGTGGCGGTGGATTTGGAGGCGGAGGTCCAAGATAATACTAGAAAGATTGTAAAATATTAGAGTTTTAGATTGTTTAAAAGAGAGAGATCAGTGTCTCTCTTTTTTTTGTCTAAATCTTTATTTATTTCGCTCGATGGTATAGCTGATCAAGTCTTCCAAAGATTTTCGGAAGCTAGATTCTGGAAATTGTTGCAATAGCAACTGGGCTTCACTGGCATAATCATTCATGCGCATATTGGCATATTGAAGCCCTCCAGTGGATTTGACAAAATCAATCACCTCTCGTACTTTTTTAGGATTCTCTGATTCGTTTTTAATGAGTTGAATGATGTGCTTTTTCGTAGACCTCGTCGTATTTTGCAAAGCATAGATCAATGGCAAGGTCATTTTCTTTTCTTTAATATCGATCCCTAAAGGTTTACCAATTTCCGCATCTCCATAGTCAAAAAGATCATCTTTGATTTGGAAGGCTATCCCGACTTTTTCGCCAAAATTTCGAGCTATTTCTACGTAATGAGAATCGGCCTCTGTGGATTGTACCCCCACTGCGCAACAAGCAGAAATTAACGTAGCTGTTTTTTTGGTGATGATATCAAAATATACCTCTTCTGTAATATCTAATTTTCTCGCTTTTTCAATTTGTAATAACTCGCCCTCTGACATTTCCCTCACTGCGGTTGATACCGATGTAAGTAAGTCAAAATCTTTGTTTTCTACGGACAATAAAAGACCTTTTGAAAGGAGGTAGTCGCCCACAAGGACCGCTATTTTATTTTTCCAAATGGCATTGATGGAGAAAAAACCTCTACGGTAGTTTGAATCATCGACCACATCATCATGAACGAGGGTGGCCGTATGTAGTAATTCAATCAATGCCGCACCACGATAAGTTTTTTCACTGATTGTCCCCACACATCCCGCTGTTAAAAAAACGAACATGGGTCTAATCTGTTTCCCTTTTCTTTGGACAATATAATTCATGATGGTATCCAAAAGCATTACTTTGGACTTCATAAATTGCCTGAATTTTCCTTCAAACTCCTTCATGGGTTCCGCAATAGGGGCCTGAATAGAGCTGATCGAATAGGACATAGGTGAAATCTTTTCTAGAGGATATTTGAAATTGTGTAAATTTAAGCACAATTTAGGATAATCCGTTTTCCATTTTTAAATATTGCTTCATTATGAGTAACATTTTAGTGCTTGCCGGTGGATCAGTAAAAGGAGCGTTTCAAGCTGGAGTTATGAAAGCTATGATGGAGCGAGGTTATCAGCCTGATGCGGTCTATGGCGTTTCTGCCGGAAGCTTAAATGCGGCCTATTTTGTGAACCAATTGGGCTTGCAGGCGATTATGGGGGAACCGATTTCATTCACTCAAGCTTCTCAAGACTTGTGGGATTTTTGGGAAACAAGAATTGTAAGCCCTGAAAGTTTATCAAAACCATTTAATATTTTCCAATTAGGCCTATCAGCGCTGAGAAAAAAATTCAAAGGATTGGTCGATACAATGCCTTTGCGCAATTTATTAACGGAGGTTTTATCTATTCGCAACTTACATGCGAGCCCTATTGACCTAAAAATAGGTGCTGTAAATATCATGGATGGAACGATGTATTACGTGGATACCTCGGAAGAATATTTCCTTGATTATTTGATGGCCTCTTCAGCTGTACCTATTTTGATGCCGGTGGTTAAGATTCATGGAGAAACGCGTAGAAGCTTTTTAGACGGAGGTTTACGCGATGTGGCACCCATTAAAAAAGCGGTTGACGATGGTGCAAGCCACATTGTATGCATAAGCTGCCACATGGAATCCATTGAAGGGGGACATTTTGATTCCGGGGATTTACTAGCATTAGTGGATCGTGTGATGGACATTGCCGTGAACGAAATTCTAAATGCTGATATTAAAGAAGTAATGATTTCCAATACGAGCATTGATATTCAGTCGATCCGACCACCCCAACCACTCACCATTGACATTCAAAATTTCAATAAAATGGATATTCGACGAATGCTTGAACTCGGTTATCAAGTAGGTCAAGACATTAAGATTGATTGATTTTGCCGTTTATACCGACATAATATCTTTTTCCTTATCGGCAAAAATAGCATCTATTTTCGAGATAAATCCGTCAGTCATTTTTTGAATTCTATCCTCAGACGATTTGATATCATCTTCTGAAACGCCATCGCCTTTGAGTTTTTTGATGCTATTATTTCCATCTTGACGGGCATTTCTGACATTGATTTTTGCGACTTCAATTTCTTGTTTGACACGCTTAACTAAATCACGTCTTCTTTCTTCCGTTAAGGGAGGAATTGAAAGTCTAATTAATTCACCATCATTCATCGGATTTAATCCTAAGTTTGAATTACGAATCGCTTTTTCAATCTCTCCAAAAATACCTTTTTCAAAAGGTTTAATTGCGATTGTTCTTGCATCAGGAGTTGTTATCGAAGAAGCTCCAGTTAAGGGAGTCGGCATTCCATAATAGTCGATCATGATACCTTCTAACATGGCAGTGCTCGCCTTCCCTGCTCGAATTTTTGATAATTCAATGTTTAAATGTTTGATGGCACCCTCCATGGTTTCTTGTGATGCCTCAATATAAAACTCTAATTCTTCCATTTTTTAACTAATTAATGTTCCCACGTCTTCTCCAGATACAAGTGCAGCTAAATTGCCAGTCTTGTTCATGTCAAATACAATGATAGGAACTTTATTTTCTTGGCATAAGGTAAATGCCGTTGTATCCATTATTTTTAATCCCTTGCCGATGGCCTCGGCAAAACTTAAGTGGGTATAACGGGTAGCTTTGGGATCCTTTTCTGGATCAGCCGTATATACTCCATCTACTCTAGTTCCCTTTAAAACCACATCCGCTTCTATTTCAATCGCTCTCAATGAGGCAGTAGAATCCGTAGTAAAATAAGGGTTTCCTGTACCTGCACCAAAAATAACAATCCTGCCTTTTTCTAAGTGACGCATCGCCCTTCTTCGAATGAAAGGTTCGCATACGGCTTCCACTTTGATTGCGGTCATCATGCGTGTATATAATCCTTGTTTTTCAAGCGATGCCTGAACGGCCATTCCATTGATTACGGTAGCTAACATGCCCATGTAATCGCCCTGCACTCGATCAATCCCTGCTTTGGCAGCACTTGCCCCTCTAAATATATTTCCGCCACCTATGACGATAGCCACTTCCACACCCAAATCATGTACTCGCCTTATTTCTTCAGCGTATTGCCCAAGAATGGTTGGATCTATTACCTCTGTGTCGGTCGACAATGATTCTCCAGAAAGTTTCAACAGAATTCTTTTGTATTTTGGGTCTTTCATTCAAAGAGGTTTTAGGATAATTGGAAAACAAATTTAGAAAAAATATTCTGCTATTTTAATCTGTCTCTAAGGTTTTCTCTTTAGCAAGGGGTAATTTCCACCACGGCAAATAGGGATAGGCATGGTGCTCATAATGATATCCAAAAAAATAGCAGGAAATAAAAGCCCAAACATGATTTTTTGATTGACTTCGGGATTGTTGGGCATTCCCCTCTTCATGCGTACCCCGATGCGGTAAATACGTGCCAAAATAAAATAATTGCAACGTGCTTAAGATGGCAGGAAGTTCCCACATCAGAATCAAATTCCACATGGGGAACCAAATTTTTAACATATTGTAGGTGATCGCCATGGCTAAAACTTGCTGCCATGTTACATATTGCCACATGAATTTAAACCACCAAATAAAGAAATTTCCTTGATGCACATCAGGATCATTTTCTGTGTTCACATGCTTATGATGCATATGATGCTTTGTTTTCAATTTCCCATATTGATTAAAGGCAAACAGAATCGTACAAAATTTCCCTAAGGCATCATTAATTTTTGGATATTGAGTACTGACCACACCATGAATGGAATCATGCGAGGTGATAAATAAACCCGTGTATAAATG
>CANIYB010000100.1 GCA_947471105.1 Cytophagaceae bacterium | reverse complement strand
GAGGCAATCACATTAAACATAGGCGGTGCGTTAGCAGGTACTTTTACAGGTCCCATTCCCCCGTAGATTGGCCCAATAAATGCAAGTGTCATGGTTTTAGAATTTAGCGTTGCATGCATGGTTAGCCCGGCTCCCGCAGAAAAGCCAATCATCCCAATTCGTTTGGTATCCACGCCCCATTCATTGGCATTTTTTAGAATCATCGCATAGGCGGCTTCCGCATCTGCTAATTGATTAGACAAATCCATTTGAGCCATAGGCGCGGGGGCATTGGTTTTAGTAGCATCATCAGATTTTATTGGCGCCGGACGCGGACGGTTCATCCATGCGGTGAAATCATCCAAAGAGGGTGCTGTTGGGAACAATCGGTATTTTAAAACAAATGCGGTAATGCCTTTTTTGGCCAGGGCCTCAGCCACTTCCCAGCCTTCATTCCCCATGGAAAGCCAGCGGTATCCCCCGCCGGGAGCCACAATGACAGCAGCCCCATTAGCCTTTCCTTTTTCAGGGAAGAAGGGGGTTAATGTGGCTTGGGAAATATTTCTGGCCATCGGGTCACCCCACTGGCGAAACCAAGTTTCCGGAGCGGGTTGGTCCTTCACAGATCCTGTGCCCAAGGGAATTGCATTAGGTTCTTTTGGCGCGTCCAATGGATATATTTTTCCATCCTGAGCAAAAGTATTCCACGCGAAGCAGGAAACAACGAGTACGATCAATAGGGAGTAAGTTTTTTTCATGGTTTTTAAATAGGTTATTTTTTAAAGGGCCCTTGATAAATTTGGGAGAATTTTGATTTAATAATACAATCTTTTTTTTATTTCCTGATCCTTTCAGACAAATTTTCTTAGGCCAATAATGGCAGGGCCGGTGCTAATTTTAAAAGAAAAGACATGCCCAACTATCAAAAAAGGGATAATTTATATGCTTAATTTGTTTATGTTTATGAATACGCCAGTTCAATTCTTTAAAATGATCGAAATGAGGCGCTAAAAGCGGTATCATATTTATATTCCTGATGTTAGAAGATGCCATTTTCTGCAGTTGAGGGGAATAAAAATCTAATATCTGCCAATCATAAATGGTAAACAATTCACCTTGAAATAATATATGGATGAGAGCGAGAGATTAAATGACATTTGGACTGCGAGGTGGAATGAAAGATATAGCAAGGACGAATTTGCCTATGGCGAAGAGCCAAACCAGTATTTAAAAGAGCAATTACAAAAACTACTTAAGGGAACCATCCTCTTTCCTGCTGAAGGTGAAGGTCGAAATGCTGTATTTGCCGCGAAGCTCGGTTGGGCCGTCCACGCGTTCGACATCAGCCTTGAGGGGAAAAAGAAAGCCATGCATTTGGCCGAAAAAATGGATGTCAGTATTGATTATCAGGTAGGTTCGCTTGAGGAGTTAAATTTTGAACCGGAGCAATTTGACGCAATTGCCCTTATCTATGCTCATTTCCCGGCCAATATAAAATCAGTATATCATAAAATATTAGACCGTTATTTGAAAAAGAATGGAACAATCATTTTTGAATCTTTTAGTAAAAAACACCTAGCCTATGTCACCGCCAATGAAAATGTCGGTGGGCCTAAAGATATTGACAGCTTATTTTCAATAGACGAGATAAAAGCAGACTTTCCTAATTACACCATCATCGAGTTAGAAGAGAAAGAGATCGATTTAAATGAAGGCCTTTTCCATAACGGAAGGGGTTCAGTCATTCGGTTTGTGGGGCAAAAAAATTAAAGCATTGCCATGCTTCAACATTTTTCTGTTATATTCATATGATTGCTATTTACACCTATTAATACGATGAAAAGAAGAGAATTTTTAAACACAGCAGGTCTTTCGGTGGCCGCTTTGTCATTAGCAAATGTTGCAATTGCCAACCCGTTAGTGGAAGAATTTGTTATTTCTAAAACCAATTTTGGTCAGATAAAAGGCTATCGAGAAAATGGGGTCAATATTTTCAAAGGGGTTCCATATGCAGGTAAGATATCGGGGGAAAGAAGGTTTCGCAGACCAGCACCGCTCGAGCCTTGGGAAGGCGTAAAGGAAACACTCACCTTAGGCGCACCCGCCATCCAAAACCCAAGAAGAAATGAACCCGCCCCTTCCGAGGATTGCTTATTTTTAAATGTATGGACTCCGGCGAATGATGGCAAAAAACGTGCTGTGATGTTTTATAGTCATGGTGGTGGTTTTGTTATTGGTTCAGGGGGTTCTCAAGGCCAAGATGGAGCCAATTTAGCTCGGAATTTTGATGTGGTGGTCGTGGAAACAAATCACCGTCTAGGACTTTTAGGCTTTTTATATTTGGAGGAATTGGGTGGGGCTGATTATGAAGGCTCAGGAAATAATGGGATGTTGGATATCGTGGATGGATTGAAATGGGTGAATAAAAATATTGCCAACTTTGGAGGGGATCCGAATAATGTGATGATTTGGGGAGAATCTGGAGGAGGCGCCAAAACCTCTTGTTTATATGCGATGCCAGCTGCGGCGCCGTATTTCAACAAAGCCTCCATCGAAAGCGGCCCGGGCGTACGTATGACGCCCAAGGAAGTGGCGGCAGAGACAACATTGATGTTGTTAAAAGAGTTAAATATTGACCCAAAAGATTGGAAAAAGATTTTGGATGTACCTGCGGCAGACCTTTTAGCGATGCAAGCAAAACTTCCCATGGTTCCGCCATTTGTGGAGAAGAACAAAAATCAAGGTTTCATGCGAAGAAATTATGGAGGCTTTGGTCCTGTAGTGGACGGGAAAGCACTGCCAAATAATCCTTTTGACCCTACCGCCCCAAACATCTCCAAAAACAAACCTTTATTAGTGGGTTGGAATGAAGACGAGTGGGCGTTTTTTGCTTGGGAAAGAAAGGAAACGGAGTTTGCCACGTATGATTTCGAGGCTTTGCATAAAAAGTTTGAGCCGACCTACGGAGAAAACACGAAAAAAATCATTGACACCTATCGGAAATCTCGCCCGACTGATACACCCGCTCAAATTTATATCGCGATTTCATCTATCACGATGATGGGTTTGGGCTCTGTGGATATCGCAGAGAAAAAAGTAAAACAAGGGGGAGCGCCCGTCTATTTATATAACTTTGGATATAAGTCGGAAGCCAAAATTCCAGGGACGGATTTCCCTATGGGAACGCCTCACGCAATGGACATCTCCTTTAAGTTTAATAATGAGTCGGCGAATAAACCAAGTTTCTTTGGAGGTGCTCGACCAGAGAAAGCGATAGCGTCCCATCATTTTGCTGAATTGTGGACCAACTTTGCCAAAACTGGAAAGCCATTTGCCAAAGATGCCCCTGAGTGGAAAGCATATAATCTCAAAGCGCGCCCTACGATGCGAATTGATACCAAATTGGAGGTAATTAATGATCGCTTTAAGGACGAATTAAATGTTTGGAGGGAAGTGGGAAGGTTGTAAAATGGAAGTCGGCCTAATAGGTACCAATGGATGGTAATGAATAATTAGTCTAATTAATTGACCTTCCGAAAATAGAGATTTATGATCAAAAGCCTGGCAATTTGCCGGGCTTTTTTGTTATCGATGCTTTAATGATTAAGTTTGCCGCCTAATGAACGAGGTAAAAATCCAAACAAAAAATGAGCTTTTAAATGCGCTTTCTAAAAACAGAGAGGCAATAAAATCATATGGAGTAAATAGCTTGGGTATTTTTGGTTCATTTAGTAAAGAGACTAATACAGAAGAAAGCGATGTAGATTTGTTGGTAGATTTTGAGCCCAACAGAAAGAGCTTTGATAATTTCATGGATCTCAATTTCTTTTTGGAAGACCTATTCGGGAGAAAGGTAGAAATTGTTACCCCACAATCTTTGAGCAAGTTTATTGGACCATATATTTTAAATGAGGTTCAGCATGTCAGCCTCTAATATCGAATTGGTTCAACATATTCTTTTCTATTTTTATAATAATGCGTGAAGAAAGTCTGCCGTATCTTTTAACCCAATTTTTCTATAACTGTTCAGTACTTGATATTCGTCTAAGTCTGGATTTTTCTTGTGTGAAACCATTGTTTGAAATGCCTCTAAAGCAATTTCATGGTTTAGGTCAATGAGATCAGTTAAAAAATCATCTACATTTTTTGCGGTAATATTGAAACTATGTAAATAATCTAAAGGAAAGTGTTTTAAGTTATTAGTTACAATAATTCCTGCGTTTGATTTAATCGCCGCCGCTAATACATGGCGATCTTTTGAGTCAGGAAGTTGAAGTGTTTCAGTAATGGATTCATAGCCATGTACTAACGCACTAGGAAATGCCAAGTTCACATTATCAACGCGCTTTTCAATATCCGTTTCCGGCACATTTTTTCTTCGCATGACGCCCTTCCACTCCTCAAAAATATCAGGGCTCCATTTTGGTGTGTATAATTCAAAGTGGGCATACCACAAAAGTATATCCCGTGTTAGAATAGGATAAATAACATTGGTGTCTAGAAAGCAGGTAAACTTTACGCTATGAATCATATAGCCCGAGGTCTTCATCCATTTTCATCATCTCGATAATTCTGTTGCGTTGTTTGGAATACATTTGAGCCTTGTATTGAGCCACGTCTTCGTATTTAATCCGTCGATGCTTTCCTACTTTGATAAAGGGAATTTCTCCAGTTTCAAGTAAGGAAATTAAATGGGGTCTAGAACATCCCAATAATTCGGATGCCGCCTGTGTGGTCATTTCTGTGGCAATGGGAACGATGGAAATAGGCTTACCTTGACTTGTTGCTTTAAGAATTGTAGCTAATAACTTTAAAGCCTTTAAAGGAATTTTAATTTTTTCTTCCGTTTCTTCAATTTCAATTTCTGGGTTCACGGTATGAAGCGATTCCAAAGTAGCTGAAAGGGCAAGATATGACTCCTTTGCCATTCGCTGTTCCTCTTTAGTGGGCCTACTTAATTTTTCTTCGATTTCCATCTTATTTAAATCTTTTGCGAATTTAAATGAAATAATCGAATTATTCGAAATAAACGAAATTAATTACGAATAAATAATTATCATGCTTTAATACTAGGTAAGAAAGATTTATTCGAATCGATTTTAGAAACTCATTTCCATTTATCCAACAGCAAACCCCCATTTCCAGAAATCGGATCCTTTGCTGGCATCTCCACTGCTGAAATCGCTTGTAAAATTTGCGCTCTTTCGCCCGGCTCCAAACCCGTTTTTAAATCCCAGGCATGTCCATTGGGGTATCCACCCACCATCTGGTAATTGGTATGTTCCGAAACCGAATAATGCCCCACGCCTGCTGGAATAATGATTACATCCCCTGCGCTTAAATGAAAAATTTGGCCGTTGGCCCCACCTATTTTTAGAGAAACGCTACCCCAGCCTAACCCCAATACTTCGTGTGTATTGCTATGAAAATGATCGTAGGGCAAAACAATATCGCGCCAATTATTTAACCAGTTATTCTTTTTAAATGTTGTTTCTAGCCAGTCAGAACAGTCTTCTAAATCAACACATTGAGAGTATACGATGACGGGAAATGTATGATTGGGGATCATCCCATCGTCATTAAAATAATAGGCTTTTGCGCTCATCCTTAAAATTAAGGATTTGTTTTGGATCAGCTTTAACTTTGATTATTTGATTTTTTTAATTTCCCAATAAGGCGCCTCAACCGCATCATCATCTTCTATGGGGGTATCACAATTTTCATTAATCCATTCGATGGGAGTCATTTTTGCAACTTCTTTAAAAGCGATGTAAAAAGTAGCCCGATTATTAAAACCAGCATCTGTTGCTATTCCTGAAATCGAATTTTTCAAGTGGGCATTATTTTTGAACATCTCCATGGCATAGTCTATGCGCAATTGATTTCGCATCCGAGGAAATGGAATTTTAATGACTTTGTTGAAACATTCCGTTACATTTTTTTGAGGTATATCTAATGTACTTACAATATCATGTATGGAAAAGCCTGTAGATAGATAGGGTTTTTCGTCATTCAAGTAGTTCATGATTCTGGTTGATTCTAATAGCAATTCGCTTTTGATGGAATCTTTGTTTTCGCCATTACTTGATAAGCGACTCATTAATCTGAAATAAAAATTTAAATCTGAATTGATAGAACTATCATATACGAAATTGGGAAGTATTAAAATTGATAGTGGTAGAATCATGGGTAAAACCCCGATTATTTCGGGACTGAAAACTTCACTATTTGAGATATATTTATAGTACACAATTGATCTTATCGCAATTAAATTGACGACCAAAATTATGCCAACTTGCATTAAGTGTGAATACGTTTTTTTACTTAGTTTTTGATTATTTCTAATCAACATTTGGATCAGGTAAACTATGATTATTATGCCGATCAGCGGATTGTATATATTATCTATACTACGTAATTCCGGGAAAGAAAACCAAATAAAATATGGCTGGGTTGAAGCGTATTTGGCTTGCGAGTAAATCTGAATTTTTTCTTCAATTGGTAAAGAGTAGTACGGTATAAAATTGATAACGAAAAATAAGAAAGGGGCGAATAATAGGAAATAACGGTTTACAGGAAGGCTTTTTATGATGCTCTTTATATAAATTAATGCCAAAGGCGCAATTAAAAAAGTACTTATAGGATAGACCAAAACTAATTGTAGGATAAGGGAATTTTGATCAAAATAAGAAATGGGAAATACTTCCCCGATCACTTTAATAAAAACCGCAATTATTGCGATAATCACATAAATGATGTCTTTGTTTTTTTTGAAATGATTTTTGAGCAAAGTTAAAATCACCAAACCCACAAGAACTAAACTCGCATTCAGCATAATCAATCTATTTAAGAACTAAATTAAAATTAATCGTAGGTCAAACATAGTCTATAAAAATTTATTTTAGACATCCCCTCTAAATCACGCTGTCTAAAAAAGTTTTTTATAGACACAATTATGCAATTTAATCCTCAAAAATCTAAAATCACACGCAAATTTTGAACTTGGAAAAATGGCTTTAAGCTTTAAAATTTTAATTAGACCATTGTGTTTATCTAATTGGAATCAAACAAAAATCCACCTAGTTATAATAAATTATGTCCTCATCAGTCAACAATCTACTCTCACGTGGATTCGTGATTACACTACTTTGTGTGTACAGTATAATACCGGCTTGTGCCCAACAATTTAAACTAACCCAAGGCATCGCCATCACGCAGTTCAATTACCAAAACGAGCAGGGTCAAAATGTCCAAGGGCTAAAATCGGGCTCCGGCCTAGCCTTTGGCTTAGCTTTCCACAAAGCAAGCCTAGTGGATTCGGCTAAATACAAATTAGACCAAACACCTTTTGCGATTTATTTGGGTCAAAACCCGAAAGTAGCCAAACTACTGAGCCTGATCAATTACGATTTGGGACTTCAGTTTACCCAGCTGAATGCCGTAGGGGATATTCAAAACAATGCCTTTTCCTATCAAACCGATTACGTAGGATTCCAAGGAAAATTAGGAGTCAGGATTCCGTTGCCCTGGAAGTTCTCGCTGAATCTTCAAGGGATTGCCAGTGTCAACAAAATCGTGCATGGAAACCAATTGCTCATGAACCATTATGTGGACCTAACAGAAGATGCGCAGTTCTCTCCATTTAAAATCATGGGCGGCTACGGTGCTGAGTTCGAGAGAAAATTTTCAGATAAATTGGTCGGTTTCTTTTCTTACCAACAAACCCAGACGTTGAATTCCAATCCGGTAGGCCAGTCGACACTTCACTTCAAACCTACGATGTTCTCAGTAGGCATCCGCCTAATTAATTAGATCCGCCTATGAATCGTATATATACCCTGATACTTTTTTTCTTATCAGTCAACATTAGCCAAGGCCAATATGTAAAGATGGCCACTTTCGCAACTGG
>CANIYB010000099.1 GCA_947471105.1 Cytophagaceae bacterium | reverse complement strand
TGTCAATTTTCAAGCGCTTGAGGGTTTTTAAAATTTCGCCCACTGACCAGTCCATTTCCATCATCACATCCCCATAAAGTCCTTGCTTACTTTTTCCTTTAAATGCTGCGGAGGCATTGATCGGAACGTGTGGCATCGGATGGGGCATGTAAACAAAAAACGGTTTTGCTTTATTTTTTTCAATGAACTTTATGGACTCTTTAGTCAGTATGTTGATCAATTGCGCTTGATCATCTAAGGTTTTAATGTATCTCTCTGGTTTTGAGCCTCGGATTAAAGGCAGTTCCGGGAAGTCCTTTCTTTGATTCGTTGCGTTTCGGGTTCCATCGTAGTGTACAGGCCACATATCGTTGGAATACGGGATGCCTA
The DNA here is from genome assembly GCA_947471105.1 of Cytophagaceae bacterium. Lineage (GTDB taxonomy): Bacteria > Bacteroidota > Bacteroidia > Cytophagales > Spirosomataceae > Aquirufa. Next base: position 7,535 of record CANIYB010000099.1, on the reverse strand, counting down.
CATATTCATCAAAACCATGTTGGGTCGGCAAAAATCTCTCCGAATCACCTAAATGCCATTTGCCAAAAATACCCGTTGTGTAGCCATTGGCTTTTAACACTTCGGCAATCGTTTCTTCATCTTTATTTATTCCGACGGGCGAATTGGGGAAAAGCGCTCCCGAAATCCCGATTCTGTTAGGGTAGCAACCGGTTAATAGGCCAGCCCTTGACGCGCTACAAACTGCTTGTGCAGAAAGGAAATTGGTCAGCCGAACCCCATTCTTAGCCATCTGGTCTAAATTGGGTGTTTGATATTGGCTTGCTCCGTAGCAACTTAAATCTCCATAGCCCAAATCATCCATTAAGATGACGATGACATTCGGTTTTTTTTGTGCGAAAATTGGCGTGCAGGCAAAGGCTAAGAAGCTAGCAACAAGTAGGTATTTTTTCATAGGTTTCGTATTCATTTGTAAAATGATCCATTGAAATTTCTGGTTAGAAAGATCAAAATAACAAATGCAAAATATTAATTATTTTTCGAACCTGAATCGATCCACGATTTAATTTTGCTGATATCGCAAGAAGAAATACTGACGCTTGCTGAGGGCATGGCGATATAGCCGGCCAAATGAGCTACTGAGCCATATAATTTACCATTAAGCGCATATTTAGAAACATTGGCGTGGGTGGTTAAATCGATAGATCCTTGAGGTTTGGTTCCACTGTGACAACCCGTACAGCTTGCCTGTAAAATGGGTGTGATGTCTTTTGCATAGCTCATGTTCGTCGTAATACAAGCGGTCCCAGAGGCTTCGCAAGAATTATTTTTTGCTCCTTGTTTGATCCAAGTTAAGACCATGGCAATGTTATCTTTGGAGAAAGCGGCCATGGGTGGCGGTGGCATTCTTTCCTCGCCGGTCCGCAATAAACTCGTGTATAAGCTACTTGATGAAGGGTTTTTAGTATTTACCTCCTTGATGATATGGTTGTAATCAGTTAGGATAACGCCTTCTCTTTGGCTTATGGCATCATGGCAACCGCTCATGGCACAGTTGGAGACAATCAAAGTCAGAATTTTTTGCTTAAAATATACGGTATCAGGATTACAAACAACGTTCGTGGTCGGCGGAGTTACTGGCGTGGTGATGGTGACAATTGGATTGACAGGATTGCTAGGTTTTAAATCAACTAGAATAGTGCCCGTTGGATAGGAACCAATAATCCATTTCTTCACCATGATTAATTCACAGGATGTTAAGGAGCTTGACGCTGAAGGCATGGGTGAATACCCAGGCAAGTGCATCATGGAGCCATATAATTTCCCATTTTTGACATAGGGGATAATTTTATCGTAGGTTGATAAGTCCACATTCCCGGAAGCAAGGGTTGTATTGTGGCAAGAAATGCAATTGTTTTGGACGATGGGCCAAATGGATTTGTCGAATGAAATACTTACCGTATCGCAACTAGAGGCCGTCGGTCCTGGGGTCACCGGTGTCGTGATTGACCCAGGAGTTTCTCCCGGTTTTGCCGGCAAAGGGGTATTTTTGTCGTTTTGACAAGCAAAAACAATTCCCAATAAAAAAAGCATTACAGTTCTTTTCATTTTTTGGTCAAGGCCAATTTTCACTCGTTTACCTTCGAATGTGCAAAACTATTTTAAAAATCTAAATTATTATTTTTTGACATAATTTATTTTGCTACTAACTCGGATTACCTCGGCTATTTTTGCAAAAACAATTTTAGGAATATCAATTTTATAATCGACTAGTTTAATATCAAATTGGCACGAAAGGCTTACCTGGTCTCCATTTGAAACAATACTTCCTTTGATCTCAATGGGATTTGTGACTCCATGAATAGTTGCCGTGCCTACTGCTGTTACAGCATAAGTTCCAGGAACTTTCAAATCGACTACTTCTCTGATTTTTCCTTTGAAAGTGGCGCTAGGGAATTTGTCGCTTTCTAAATAATTTTCATTGAAATGCTCTTGCATTAATTTGTTTGGGAAAACAAAATTAGTGACACGCATTTGTACGGCCACTTCATTATTAGCTGTATTAATAATACTTCCTACTTGCTTGTTTAATGCATCTATATCCTCAAGAGGGGTTTTGGAAAAGAAAGAAACCTCTCCATTCTGTGCCATGTACAACTGCCCATTCGCCTGAAAACCCAAAATAACAAGTACAATTACTGCGATTAAATTTTTCATTTTTTATTTTTTTTATCGGGTTCAAAGCTAAACGTTCTTGCCATGTTAAACCCGTAAAATATGTCGGTATTGGCCCAAGTGCCAGTGGTTTGGCTGATGAAATGTTTCTCGATCATTCCTTTTGAATTTGTAAAATGCAATTGGAATACGTGACCTCCCGTTTCGATATCAAATCCAATTGAAAATGAATCCTGGTACGGATAGGGAGTTCCAGAGGTTTTCAAGAAATTTTGGGTATCCACCAAGTTCTTGTAATATTCGGCCGATAAACTTAGTCGGTTGGTTAATTTATACCTTCCCCCCATGCCCAACGAATATAAATTATTATCAAAGTAAACAGATTCAACCTTGTTGTTATGTAAGATGGTCGGCATAATCTGTAAGGACAATTTGTCTGTAAACTTCCTTGCGATCAGGAGTTGGCCCATATAGGTTTGTCGCTGTAAATTATTTTCATAGCGCATAATATTGCCTGAGGGTAATGTGTAGCCGGTCGGCATGGTATTAGTCGCTATACTTCCATACATTGTTAAGGTGATAGGCATTTGATTGGATTGCCTCAAAACCTTGTATTTGGTATAAAAATCATAGGTTTTTTCAATGGTAGATCTACCCATCCCCACAAGCCAAACATCACTTAATCCATACTCCAATCCTAATCTGATTTTGGCTTCATCCAAACCCAGAAAGTTATCCATGAAACCTGAATTCAATGCCCCAAATCGATGCGATATCCAAAAATTCAAATGTTTTTTGGCAATTGTTTCCACCGTTTGGCCATTGATAAACCGTGTTCCCTTAAAAGTTGCTTGTGTATAAGTGATTTTCTTGGCATCCTCTTGGTTGAGCATGGCTAATAAATCATCTTGGCCAAATAATTGGGATGCATGCAAAATGCCAAAAAGAAAAAAGATTTTCGCTTTCAACTTAAGAAAAAACCCGAAGGCTTGAATTAGTTAATGTCGTTTGATAGGCTGTGATTCCTTTACTGCTGACATTATTTGTTTTTGCACCTGTAATACTAAAAGAAGCCCCGTGAGCTGGGCATGAAAAACCAGATCCATTGTACATGACCTGAGCTTGACCTTCATGTGAGCAAATTTGGGTTACTGCAGCAAAACTTGTGGTTGAAACTCGTGCGATGACCACTTTATTGATCGTGATGTATTTGCCAACGGTGTTTAATGCGCTATAAGAGGCATTAGTTAAATCTAAGGTAAAATCTACATTGCCTGAAGGGGCAACATCTGATTCATTTTGGCAAGAACTTAAGGCGCTGGCACCGCAATAAATGGCCATTAATGATGCACCTTTTAATCCTAATGATTTTAAAAAATCGTTTCTTTTAATTTTGTTTTCCATGGTAGGCTATGATGGTAGGGTTGTATATTTAATGGTAGCTAAAACGGAGAGTGAATATAGTTAGATTATGCGTTTATTGAATTGGGGCAACTACTGTGTTTTAAAATTAGGCGGATTGAATTTTGAAATTAGATTAATGCTTGAGATTGATACTACATTTAAATTGTCAATCTTTTATTTCATTTTTCTTGGGTACAAAATTAAAGCAAAATTTATATACCTAACGTCAATAAATTATGATTGTTATCATAATCCATATTAAGTAGACATCCCGACAATTCAAGTCGACAGAACATAATTTAGCACCTATTCCGCAATACCTATTACCTGTTATTTGTTACCTATTACCTTTTACCTATTTACTTAATTCGGATTAACCCTAAACACCATTCCAGGATTTTCTACGCCAATGTACATGTACCCATCTGAGCCTAATTTTACATTACGTAATCGACCTACATTGAGTAAAATCTTCTCCTGCTTAACCACTTTATTGTCTTTGATGACACAACGATTTAGGTAATTGAAGCGCAAAGAACCAATCATCAAATTACCTTTCCAAGCTGGATATTTGTCAGTGTTCATAAAGGTCAAACCTGATGGAGCGATCGACGGAACAAAATAAGAAACAGGTTGCTCCATGCCTTCTTTTTTCGATATGTTGGTTATTGGCTTTCCATCATAATTGATTCCGTAAGAGATGACGGGCCAACCGTAATTCCGGCCAGCTTGAATGATATTAATTTCATCTCCACCGCGTGGGCCATGTTCTGTTTCCCAAATATCTCCCGTCCATGGATTAGTTGTTAATCCTTGAGGATTTCTTTGGCCGTACGAATAAATACTTGGATGGAATTTAGCTGGATCTTTGCCCACAAACGGATTGTCTTTTGGTACAGTTCCATCATCATGTAGACGGTGAATTTTACCATTGTCATTATCCGTTTCTTGAGGAAACACCTTTTCCATGCCTCTTTCACCTACAGAGAAAAACATAAATCCTTTTTTGTCAAAGGTGATTCGAGAGCCAAAATGGTGAAATGTTTTCGTGTATGGAAGCGACTCAAAAAGGTCTTGAGATTCCACCCACATGTTGTTTTTGATTTTTCCTCGGACAATTCCTGTGGAAGTCAAGGTGGTCGAACCGTCCATTTTGAATTTAGAATAGGACATATAAACCCAACCGTTTTCCGCAAATTTCGGATGCAATGCTATGTCCAAAAGTCCTCCTTGGCCTTTCGCCATCACGGCAGGTATGCCTGTAATTTCTGTTTTATTTCTTTTTTGATCAACCAAGTACAATTTTCCTTTTCGGTCGGAAATCAAATAATCTTTATTTGGCAACTGAGCAAACCCCCATGGACTCTCTAAGCCAGTGGCGATAGTATCTAATTTAACTGTGATGCCTTCCGACACAAAAATATTTGATTTAGGCTTGTTTTCGAATTTGTATTGCTCAACTCCAGCTAAATTCTCGATAATCAAATCAGCTAATTTATCGATGTCTTTTGGAGATAATATGCCTTTCCAAGTTGGCATCCCCATGTCATTATACCCATTCGTAATGCTGGCTACTAATTCTGGTTTAGTTTTCCCATGTTTCCATACACGATCCACAAATGCTTCTACTTTTTCGCCGTGGCATGAGGCACAATACTGCGTGTAAATCTTTTCTGTGGGCTCATCAATAACAGCTTTTTTAGGAGCCGTATTTAATGACATGATGGATAAAGTGGCTGTGGCGATAAAGCCAACAATCATTATTTTTTTGTACATGGTAGATTTTGTTTATTCGACTACTAAACTAAAAATTATTTTCCATTTTTAATAACTTCATGGGACGTCAAAGGTTTCCAATAATTTTGTATTTTAGCTATTCAATTGAATCTAAACCTATGAAAAAATTAATCGGAATAGTCTTCGGACTAGCTATATCTTTTGCTTCTTTTTCTCAAATTCCCTCAGGATCTTGGCAAGTATTGGAACCTACAAATGCCGCATTAAAGCGACATGAAAGTGGTTTTGTCGAATGTGATGGAAAGTTCTATGCCTTAGGGGGTCGTGGAAAAAAGGCTATTGAAGCCTATGATCCTAAGACGAATACCTGGGAAAACTTGGGGGATACCCCCATTGAATTTCATCATTTTCAGGCCTTAAGTTTCCAACATGAAATTTATGTTATTTGTGCCTTTACGGGTGGATATCCACATGAAAAGCCCATTGAAAACATGTTGATTTTTAATCCCAAAACAAAAACTTGGCGGGACGGCGCCAAGATTCCTTCGGACAGATTAAGAGGATCGGCAGGAATTTTTGCTTATAAAAATAAAATATATGCAGTTTGTGGGATAAAAGATGGACACTATGATGGCCATGTGAGTTGGTTCGATGTATTTGATCCTAAGGCAAATACGTGGTCCCAATTGCCAGATGCACCTAGAGCCAGAGATCACGTGCAAGCCGCTATGTTGGGCGATAAATTGTATATGGTGGGAGGTCGTAATTCCCATGCCGCCATTGGAAAAGTGTTAGAGAAAACAATTGCTGAAGTGGATGTTTATGATTTCAAAACAGGTGCTTGGACTACTTTGCCCAACGGCTTGCCTACCCTCAGGGCTGGAACATGTACCTTGACGAAATATCCGTATGTATTAGTCTTGCAGGGAGAGAGCTCCAAACAAGTTCCGGCACACGCGGAGGTAGAGGCGCTTGATGTGAGAACGAATGAATGGGTAAAATTCCCTTCTTTGCTGCAAGGCCGACATGGTACTTCAACTATTTTGTACAAGAATAAAATGTACATCATGGCGGGAAGTGCAAACCGGGGTGGAGGTCCTGAACTGAACACGATGGAATATCTACAATGGTAATTTTTAAAGAAAAAATTTAATCGTATATTTCGTTTTAAAATCCGAAAGGATCCCTAAACTTCATTATGAAAATATTTAAAATCATCATCCCTGTTTTCCTCGCGGCTATTTGCATGTATGCTGCATGGAGCTGTTCCGATGCTCAGGGTTCGGACACATCCATGCCAGATGTGGTTGATTATAACTTTCACATACGTCCTATTCTTTCTGATCGATGCTTCAAATGCCATGGTCCGGATGCCAATAAACGACAAGCGAATTTACGTTTAGATACCAAGGAGGGCGCTTATGCGGCGTTCAAGGACAATGCAAAAGCACATGCAATTGTGCCTGGAGATCCTTCCCAATCAGATGCTTTTCAGCGTTTAATTTCCAAAGATACTGCGCTTAGAATGCCTACCATGAAATCAAATTTGGTGCTTACGCAGCATGAGATTGATTTGATTGAAAAGTGGATCGATCAGGGGGCTGTTTATAAGCCACATTGGTCTTTTATAAAACCCGTAAAGCCTGAATTACCTGATGCGGATGAGGCCTGGGTGAGAAACGATATTGATTATTTTGTATATGCCAAAATGAAGGAAAAGGGTTTGAGTCCTTCCAAAGAAACAGATAAGGAGCGTCTGTTAAAAAGGGTTTGCCTTGACTTGACCGGATTGCCACCTACGCTAGAAATGCAGGATCGTTTTTTAAATGACACGGATCCTAAAGCGTATGAGAAAATTGTGAATGAGTTGTTGGCCAACAAACATTTCGGCGAGAAAATGGCCGCACCGTGGTTGGACGTAGCCCGTTATGCGGACTCGCATGGATATCAAGATGATGGTTTGAGGACGATGTGGCCTTGGCGCGACTGGGTGATACACGCGTTTAATTCCAATTATTCGTACAAGAAATTTGTGACTTGGCAGTTGGCAGGCGATTTAATTCCGGGGGCCAACAAAGAAATGTTATTGGCCACGGGGTTCAACCGAAACCATAAAATTACCCAGGAAGGGGGGGTGATCGACGAGGAGTATCGCGTGGAGTATATCAATGATCGGACGAGTACTTTTGGGAAATCATTTTTGGCATTAACTTTTGAATGTTCCAAGTGCCATGATCATA
>CANIYB010000098.1 GCA_947471105.1 Cytophagaceae bacterium | reverse complement strand
TCAAAGAAAGAGTTTTGGAGTTAAGCAAGCAGGGTTTTTGGTCATATGGAGGACTGCGATGCCAAGTGTTTTGATTGAAACAGGGTTTTTGACCAATCCAGAGGAAGAAAACTATTTAGCTTCTGAAAAAGGTCAAAAGGAAGTTGCCGAAGGAATCGCGAAAGCATTTAAGCAGTATAAAGAAGAAATTGAACGATAGAGATATATGTTGAAGAGCAACGAACTTAAGGTAGGTTTTTTAGCGCTAATAGCGTTTTTAATTCTTTATTTTGGATTTAACTTTTTGAAGGGGAATGATATTTTTTCGGCTTCAAAAACGTATTATGTTCAATACGATAATGTAGATGGCCTAATGGCTTCAAATCAAGTGATGGTGAATGGAGTAGAAGTGGGTAAGGTTAAGAAAGTATCCTTGGTTCCAGATAAGGGGAATAAAATTTTAGTTGAGTTGCGACTGAATAAATCACTTTTAGTTCCTGATAAATCCATTGCTATTCTTTCTGATGGAGCTTTGCTGGGGGGTAAAATAATTCGGCTTGAGCTATTGGGCAGCGGTACTTTGCCTGAAGGGTCATTCATTTCCCCTATGAATGAGAAAGGCTTAACGTCCTTATTGAAAGAACGCGCGCTTCCGGTAATTTCTAATGCAGATTCATTGTTGATTTCATTTCGACAAATCAGCAAGAAATTCGATAATACAGGGACCTATTTAGATGCTTTGTTGAAAAATTCAAATACGGCTGTGGTGAATATTAATGGCTCTGTGACGGATTTAGTAGCTGAGAACAAGGCAAACATCAGTCAAATTACGGGCAATATGCGTGCATTGTCAGTCAGTTTAGTGGAAACTGAAAAGCAATTAAAACCATTGCTGACTAAGTTCAACACGATTGCGGATTCATTGCAAGCTATTAAAATTGGCGAGACCTTAAACTCAGCAAATAAAGCAGTTAGCTCGCTTCAAAGAATTGTTTCTAAATTAGAAAAAGGGCAGGGAACGGCAGGTAAATTATTGATGAATGATAGCTTGTATGTAAGCTTAAATAAGGCGCTTTTAGATTTAGACAAATTACTAATGGATGTAAGGCTTCAGCCAAAGCGTTATGTTAATATTTCTGTTTTTGGCAAAAAAGATCCGGGACCAACACCCGACAAATAATAATTAATTTATGACGACCCAACAAGTAATAATTTCGGCATCGCCGGAACAAGTGGATATTTTGTTGGCGGAATTGGGGGAAATACATTTTGATATTTTTGAAGATTCGGATACCGGTTTGATAGCCTATTGTCAAACAGATTTATTTAATCCAGCACATTTTAAGGAAGTCATTACACGATATGAGGTTTTAGGGCCCATTTCTTTTCAAATAAATGAAATAGAAAAACAAAATTGGAATGCAGTTTGGGAGTCAAATTACGATCCCATTCGAATTTCGAACCAAGTATTTATTCGGGCAAATTTTCATGAATCAGAGCCAGGGTATGCGATGGAAATCGTTATTAATCCCAAAATGTCTTTCGGGACTGGACATCATGAGACAACTTTTTTAATGACTCAGGCTTTATTTGAGATTGACCTACAAGGAAAATCGGTTTTAGATGCCGGAACAGGAACAGGAATTCTTGCCCTGGTTGCCACTAAACGAGGAGCGCAAGAGGTAAAAGGATTTGACATAGATCCTTGGTCGATTGAAAATTCAATTGAAAATGCGGGATTAAACCAATGTGAAAACATCATTTTTGTTGAAGGTACAATCGTGAATGAATCATTGAAAAAATATGATGTGTTATTGGCCAACATCAACCGCAATATTTTACTATCTGAAATGCATGAATATTCGGAAAGGATTGTTGACGGAGGCCTATTACTTTTAAGTGGATTTTATCTAGAGGATGTGCCCATGATTGTCAAATCGGCTACTGAAAATGGACTTGTATTTATCACTCAAACAGAGAAAAATCGATGGACCTGCCTCAAACTCAAAAAAATCTAATTTGTGATTTTTTGATATTTTACTCTATTTTTTCTAGTATTTAAATTTAAACCCTTATTTTTGAAGGTTTTACTCATAAAACTCAAGCATTTGGGTTATAAATGAATACATGAAGATCTCACCCAATAAACCTTTTCGGGTAGTTTATTCTATTTTGTCTCATGAATTTCTCGGATATTTATTCGAGGTGTTTGTGGTGCAATTGAATGAGAAGGGTCAATTGACATGGGAGTACCAAACTTTAACGGTGCGTAATTTTCATGAATTCGCGCATGGACTTGATGAGCGGGATGAGGCAGCGGTTAAATTGATTGAGGGGATGAAGCCTGCGGCTATTTTCGAAAAATTTAATACATCCAAACGTAAGACCATTGAGGAGTTTTATTTAAAAACGTTTGATGCGGAGAAGGGTGAAAAGGAAATTCAAGAAGCTGTTCAGTCGGTCATTGAAAAGCGCAGAGCTCAAATATTTGATCTCATTTGCCCAGATAAGACATTGTTTATCATGGGGAATGATGGAAATCCGATGCGCCAATCCATTGAAATTCAAGCTGAACCCGTTGAAGTATTATTTCACTTCATGCGTAACGAGGAAAATACGCACTATTTCCCTACGTTGAAGTATTTAGGCGCTAAGTTGGAATTCCAATACAAAGACGCCATGATTCTATGTGATGAGCCAGCATGGATGTTATTGAATCAAAAGCTGTATCATTTTAAACCCTTATTAGAAGGTAAAAAGCTGCGTGCTTTTTTAAATAAAAAATTCGTAGTCATTCCGAAAAATATGGAGGAAGACTATTTTCGCAAATTTGTGAAGGCGATGGTGGCCCGTTATCCTATTTATGCCAAAGGTTTTGAGGTAATTAATACGGAGAAAAATTGCCAATTTTTATTAACCTATGGTCCAATTACCCCACGATTAGATGAGGAAGAGAAGTCGGCGGCTAAAAAAGCAGCTGCTTTAGTAGCTGCAGATCGTTGGAATTTTGTCTTATCATTTCAGTATGGGAATAATCGATTTCCTTGGGATGGCTTATCGGCGGAGGCCAATGTTTTATTTGAGAAAAAGGGGGAAAGTTATGCTTTTCAAAAAATCATGCGATCTCTGACTAAAGAAAAGAGAGCATTTCAATACTTAAAGTCTATTGGACTACCTCTGGAGCAAGATGGCCGAACGTCAATCTCACGTTCTGATGCGGTTCAATGGCTTACTGAGCATAAACAAGATTTAGATCAAGCGGGCTACTTGGTTCAATTTAGAGGGGATGGTCAGGCGCCACGTTATTTTTTAGGCAAGCCGGAAATTAAGATAAGGATTGGGGAAAAATTAGATTGGTTTGATATTCAAGCTGTTATTTCTTTTGGGACATTTCAAATTCCATTTTTAAAAATACGCCAACTCATACTTGCGAAGAAGAAAGAATTTCATTTGCCTGATGGTTCTATTGCCATTATACCTGACAATTGGTTTCATGATTATCAGGACTTATTCTATTTTTCAGAAACGAGACCAGGGGAAGAGGGTGTTTATTTGAAACGCCAACATTTCCAATTGGTGCAAGAATGGGAAGATCAAGATCTAATCAAAACATCGCTTAGAAGTAAGACCGTTGCGGATTTAAGCCTTCAATCTAAGGATTTCCCTGTGCCTAAAAACTTTAGGGGAACCTTAAGACCTTACCAATTGGATGGCTATCGGTGGATGCGCACAAGGCAAAATGCAGGTTTAGGTGCTTGCCTTGCGGATGACATGGGTTTAGGAAAAACGATTCAGACCCTTTGTTTATTACAAAGTTTAAAGGAGCAGGGGGAAGTATTGCCAACCTTATTAGTGATGCCGACATCTCTCTTGTACAACTGGGAGATGGAGGCTAAGAAATTTACACCCCAATTGCGAGTTCTAGTGTATAGTGGCCCCCAAAGAGAAAAATTGCAAGCCCAAGTAAAAAAGACAGACTTGATATTATGTTCTTTTGGTTTAGTTCGATCGGATATTGATTGGTTTGAAAAACAAGAATTTAGCTATGTGATTTTGGATGAGTCTCAAGCCATTAAAAATCCCCAAGCAAATATTACAAAGGCAGTTCAAAAATTGAACGCCAAATATCGTTTAGTGATGACGGGTACTCCTCTTGAAAATTCTACGATGGACTTATGGTCTCAAATGAATTTTGTGAATTCAGGATTACTTGGAACGCAAAAATATTTCAAGGATCATTTTCAAATTCCCATCGAAAAGAAGGCAGATGGAGATATGAAAAAGAGACTTTATTTTCTCATTAAGCCTTATTTACTTAGAAGAGAAAAGCGCCAAGTAGCAGCAGATTTACCCGAGAAAATGGAATCCATTACCTATTGTGGAATGACTGAGGAACAGGAGCGCTTATACGATAAAACGAAATCTTTTTATCGAGATGTTTTATTGAAGCAAATTAAAGATGAAGGTTTGCAAAAATCTCGTTTTTCCGTGCTTCAAGGGTTAACGAAATTGCGCCAACTAGCCAACCATCCCTTGTTGTGTGAAGAGGGGTATGTGGGGGACTCAGGAAAGATGGAAGCGGTATTAGAAAAATTGGAAACGGTGTTAGAGCAACATCATAAAATATTAATTTTCAGTCAATTTGTGCAGCATTTGCAGATTATTAAGCGTGCTTTAGATGAGCAGGGTGTTGCATATGCCTATTTAGATGGTAGCACCACTGACCGAAAAGGCCAAGTGGAAAGCTTCCAAAAATCGGATGGACAATCGGTATTTTTAATTTCACTTAAAGCGGGTGGCGTAGGATTGAATTTAACCGCGGCTGATTATGTGTTTCTTTTAGATCCCTGGTGGAATCCTGCTGCTGAAGCTCAAGCCATCGATAGGGCCCATCGAATCGGTCAAGAAAAAACGGTATTTACCTATAAGTTCATTACGAAGGAAACTGTTGAGGAGAAAATATTGGCTTTGCAACAACGTAAACTTGATTTGGCCAATGAATTAGTAACTTCTGATGAAAGCATTCTACGCGCTTTAAGCGAAGATGAGGTGCTGGATTTATTAAGCTAAAGAATTGGAATAGTCTTCATTCCGCTGATCAGCTAAAGATTATTTAGACTTTCACTAATATGTTTTTAGCCACTTCATGGCTAATGAAAATCGGCTTTTCTTCGGCTATTTTCAATGAAACAGATCTGTCAAATGTGTTGATCTCCAATACTTCAAGCCTAGCCCCTAAGCTTAAATTCAGTTTAGTAAGCAATTGTAGAAATACCGCAGAATCTTTTGCCACGCCCATCAGGGTACATGTTTCGTTCAATTTCACTTCGGATAAATGCAGGTATCCTAGTTCCGGAATTTCTCCTTCTTGACTAGGAATCGGATCTCCATGTGGGTCTATTTTAGGAAAATCTAAAAAAGAATCCAATTTATTGATTAATGTTTCTGATTCTATATGTTCTAATTGCTCCGCTATTTCATGTACTTCATCCCAATTATACCCAAGTTTTTCCACTAAAAATACTTCCCAAAGTCGATGCTTTCGTATGATGCTAAGGGCAATACTTTCCCCTATTTTGGTTAAACGAACCCCTTGGTATTTTTGATAAGTGACCCATCCTTTTTCAGCCAATTTTTGCAACATATCTGTTACGGAGGCGGCCTTATTATTTGTCAATTCAGCAATTGAATTGGTTGAAATATCTTCTTTAGTCCCTTCGCAGAGCCTATATATAATTTTCAGATAATTTTCTTCCGCTAATGATGTTGCCATTGATAATTTAGTTGGCCGGCAATTTAAATAAAATATACGATAAATTAATTTTTAGTCTAGACTAAAAATTAATTTTGAAGCAACGTAAAATTCTGTATATTTGAGTCTTATAGTTGAAACTAGGTAAAGTCTTGGAAAATAGAACACATTCAAATTCTCTTTCTGAAGTTTTTGCAAGTATCCCAATCCCTAAAGGCAATGGATTTTGGAGAAATTTAAGGGCTTTTATGGGTCCCGGCTTTATGGTGGCTGTCGGGTATATGGATCCTGGAAATTGGGCCACGGATTTATCGGGTGGTTCACAATTTGGCTATACGCTTCTCTCTGTTATTTTAATTTCTAGCTTATTTGCCATTTTACTTCAACATCTTGCTCTGAAATTAGGAGTCGCTACCGGCCGAGATCTTGCCCAAGCCTGTGGAGATTATTTTTCTAAACCCGTCGCGTTTTTTTTATGGATTTTGTGCGAATTAGCTATTACCGCTTGCGATTTGGCAGAGGTTATTGGCTCTGCACTTGCCTTACATTTGCTTTTTGATATTCCTATTTTGATGGGAATTCTGATTACGATTACCGACGTATTTTTGATTTTATTTTTGCAGAAAAAGGGATTTAGGGTATTGGAATCTATTGTTTTAGCCTTATTGATCGTGATTGTTTTATGCTTTGCTTTTGAACTTATATTATCCAAGCCAGCTCTTTATCCTATCTTAAATGGCCTAGTTCCGCAAATATCTATTTTTTCAGATGAACGCCAATTGTATGTAGCGATTGGTATTTTGGGCGCCACGGTTATGCCACACAATTTGTATTTGCACTCAAGTATCGTACAAACAAGGGCTTTTGCAAAAACGGATGAGGATAGAAAGAAAGCGATAAAATTTGCAACAATCGACTCCACGATATCTTTAGGACTTGCTTTTTTTATCAATGCGGGAATTTTAATTTTAGCTGCATCCACATTTTATTTTAGCGGCAACCGTGGAGTTGCTGAAATCCAAGATGCCCATAAGCTTTTAAACCCTGTTTTAGGGAGTCATTGGGCAAGTATTGTTTTTGCCATTGCCTTATTAGCTTCTGGCCAAAATGCTACCTTAACGGGAACATTAGCAGGGCAAATTGTCATGGAAGGGTTTTTAGATTTACGAATAGCTCCTTGGCTTCGCCGATTAATTACAAGATCTATAGCTATTTTACCTGCGTTTTTTATAACCTGGTGGTGGGGAGAAAATAAAATTGGGGACCTGTTGATTTTCTCTCAAGTAATACTTTCCATGCAATTATCCTTTGCGGTAATTCCACTCATTTGGTTTACAAGTGACGAAAAGAAAATGGGAAAATTTGTCAATCCCACCTGGATAAAATGGTTGGCTTGGGCAACTTCAGTGATCATTTTGAGCTTGAATATTTATTTAATTGCTCAATTCCTTTAAGATAATTTTGGTATTATGGCTTTTGACCAGATATTGTCTTGGCCTACCATAAACTTTTTTTCAAACACCACATCAGTCAATATCGGAGCAGGTATTCCTTCTCCCAATTTTATTTGCTTCTCAATTTTCCAAATTTCATTAATTAATCCTGCTGTAAGGAATTGATTAGCTGTACGTGTTCCACCTTCTACCATAATCGATTGAATGTTATTTTGGTAACAATAGTCTAAGATAGATTCGAGGAATTCCTGGGGATTTTTATTACCTACAGCTATCCATTTTTTGTTACCAATTGTCTCGCTATGCAGTTTTGTAAATACTAGTAATGGCTCTTGATCCTGAACCAATTTTAAATCTTTTGGTAATCTGTTTGAAGGATCTATGATGATTCTTACGGGAGAGTTGCCCAGCCAATATCGGACATTAAGCGAGGGATTATCAGCGATAGCCGTTTGAATGCCAATTAATATAGCCTGATTTTCAGCACGCATTTTATGGACGAGTTGTTGGCTTTCTGAGTTCGAAAAAGTAATGGGTTCACCATTTACCTTGGCGATAAAATGATCTTGCGAACAGGCATATTTCAACGTGATAAATGGCTTTTTCTCTCGCTGAAAATGGAAAAACTTTCGATTTAATTCTTCCCCTTTTTCGGCCAGCAATCCTACCTCAACTTCAATTCCTGCTGCTTTCAATTTTGCAATTCCTTCACCGGCAACAATAGGATTAGGATCCATGTTACAAATGAC
>CANIYB010000097.1 GCA_947471105.1 Cytophagaceae bacterium | reverse complement strand
GTTGAAATTCGTTCGGTATTAACTTGCGAAACGAGAAGTGGTGTGTGTGCTAAATGTTACGGACGTAACTTAGCTACTGCGGCCATGGTTAATTTAGGTGAGGCTGTAGGTGTAATTGCATCTCAGTCCATTGGTGAGCCAGGAACACAGTTGACATTACGTACATTCCACGTGGGTGGTACTGCACAAAACGTTTCATTAGATGCGAGCGTGAAAGCGAAATTTGATGGAGTTTTGAATTTTGAAGAAGTTCGTTCGGTAAGTTCGACGGACGCGGAAGGAAATCCAGTGGAAATCGTGATGGGTCGTTCAGGTGAGATTCAAATCTTAAATCCAGCGAATAAGCAAATATTAATTTCTTCTAATATTCCTTATGGTTCATTCTTACGAGTTAAGGAAGGCCAGACGATTAAGAAGGGAGACGAGATTTGTGCTTGGGATCCATATAATGCGGTAATTCTTTCTGAAGCTGAAGGTAAAATTGAATTTGAGGCTATTGAGGAAAACAATACCTACAAAGAAGAGGCGGATGAGCAAACAGGTATGCGTGAAAAGGTAATTATCGAATCTAAGGATAAGACTAAAAACCCATCTGTACTTGTTGTATCAAAAGGCAAAGAAGATTTAGTGTATAACGTACCAGTAGGAGCGCGTTTAGCAATTAGTATTGGGGATAAAATTAAGGCGGGTCAAATTATCGCTAAGATTCCTCGTGCGGCAGGTAAAACCCGTGATATTACAGGAGGTCTTCCTCGTGTAACGGAATTATTTGAGGCGCGTAACCCATCTAATCCTGCGGTTGTTTCTGAAATTGACGGGGTAATTTCATATGGTATCATCAAACGTGGTAACCGTGAAATTATCGTAACACCAAAAGAAGGAACTGAACGTCATTATTTAGTGCCATTGACTCGATTCATTTTGGTACAAAACAATGACTTCGTACGTGCGGGTACTCCACTTTCTGATGGTGCGATTACGCCATCAGATATCTTGAAAATTAAAGGGCCAACAGCCGTTCAAGAATATTTAGTGAATGAAATCCAAGATGTATATCGCCTACAGGGGGTAAAAATCAATGATAAGCATATTGAATGTATTGTACGTCAAATGATGCAGAAAGTTGAAATTTTAGAACCAGGTGATACTCAATTCTTACAAGGACAAAATGTAGATCGTTTCGTATTCCGTGAGGAAAATGATTTGATCTTAGATAAGAAAGTCATAATAGAAGCGGGAGATTCTGAAAAGTATAAGGCGGGAATGATTTTATCAGCACGTGCATTGCGTGATGAGAATTCATCTTTAAAACGTCGTGATATGAAAATCATGAAAGTACGTGATGCAGCTGCGGCGGTATCATCTGCTAACTTGCAAGGTATCACACAAGCGTCCTTAGGAACAGAATCATTCATCTCTGCGGCATCGTTCCAGGAAACTACGAAAGTACTTTCTGAGGCTTCGATTCGTGCAAAAGTAGATACTTTAGATGGCTTGAAAGAGAACGTAATCGTAGGACATTTAATCCCTGCGGGAACGGGTCTTCGTCGTTACAAAGACATCTTAGTGACTTCGGTTGATGAATTAAGGCAATTAGAAGCGAAAAAAGTAGCCGCTGAAACAGAGGCAGCTACCGAAGCATATCGCGCTTCTGTTGAAAACTAATTGACGATTTATTTGAATAGACCCCCGGCTTTTAATAAGTTCGGGGGTTTATTTTTTAAACCTATTATTTGACATGAATAATCCACAAGAAGAAAACCAATTAAACATAGAATTACCCGAAGAAATGGCGGAGGGATCTTATGTAAACCTAGCGCTCATCGCTCATTCTCCCTCTGAATTTGTCATCGACTTCATTCGGATATTGCCCGGAATTCCAAAAGCAAAAGTTAAGTCGCGCGTGGTGATGACACCGGATCACGCTTATCGACTCATGTTAGCGTTGCAAGAAAATATTCAAAAATTCGAAGAGAACCATGGAGCCATCATGAAGGAAGGAGAAGATTCAGGGTACCAATTTCCCATGAATTACAACGGGCCTATAGGGGAAGCGTAAACGTTTTAGATTTTTATTTCATCAAAAACCTTTATTTTTTTGCTAATTTATAGGTAAAGATTACCTTTAGATTGCTTTATCTATGGTAAAGCAATTCATTTTCCAATTTACATAATGGCCATGCCTATTTTAAATAAATCTTTGATTCATTCCGGTGACATCAACACCAAAACACCCATCGCACTTCCCAAAGCAGAAGTATTCGATTACCCTGAAAAAATATTACAATTTGGCACCGGAGTTTTGCTTCGTGGACTATGTGATTATTTTGTAGATAAGGCAAATCGTTCGGGCCAATTTAAAGGCCGGATCGTCTTGGTTAAATCGACATCCAAAGGAGATGCGGATGCTTTTGAGACACAAGATGGATTATTTACCCATTGCATTAAAGGAATCGACGAAGGCAAAGAGGTAGAAGAGTATATCATCAATTCCTCTATTTCCAGAACATTAACGGCTTCAAAAGAATGGGATGCCATTATGGCTTGCGCAACGAGCCCTGATATGCAAATCATTTTTTCAAATACGACTGAGGTCGGCATTCAATATGTAGCCAATGACTCCATTACAGCAGCATGTCCTAGCTCCTATCCTGCAAAGCTTTTAGCTTTCTTGCATGCGCGTTGGCAACATTTCGACGGTGCAAGCTCAGCCGGAATGGTCATCATCCCCACTGAATTAATTATCAATAATGGAGATGTATTAAAAGGCATTGTTTTACGCTTAGCGGCGGATCATTCGTTGCCTGCTTCATTTGTTACTTGGCTTACGGAGTCTAATCATTTTTGCAATTCATTAGTGGATCGAATTGTTCCGGGA
Source organism: Cytophagaceae bacterium (assembly GCA_947471105.1). Lineage (GTDB taxonomy): Bacteria > Bacteroidota > Bacteroidia > Cytophagales > Spirosomataceae > Aquirufa. The sequence continues at coordinate 5,094 of CANIYB010000097.1, read as the reverse complement.
AGTCCGGATTCGGCTACGTCAACAGCCATTTTGGGCCAATTAGGGTATGACGACTCTCTGATGATTATTTCAGAAGTGTACAGTTTGTGGGCGATTCAAGGGGGAGCTGAGGTTAAGAAAATCTTGGGATTTGCGGCGGCGGATAAAGGGGTAGTGATCGCGGAAGACATTGAAATCTATCGTGAATTAAAGCTTCGATTGTTAAATGGCACACACACATTTATGTGTGGCATGTCCTATTTGTTAGGTTTCCGATTGGTTAAAGAAGTGATGGCCAATAGCTACCTAAGCAAATTAATTATGAATTTGATGCTAAGTGAATTAGCCTTAGCTATACCTTATAAAATGGATTTTAAGGTGGCTGACCGATTTGGAAGAGCGGTATTAGATCGTTTTAGAAATCCATTTATCCAACATAAACTCATCGATATCACGGTTCAATATACGACCAAAATGCGGATGAGAAATGTACCCTTATTGCTGAATTATTATCAAATATTTGGCAAAGCACCTGAATTGTTTTGCATGGGATTTGCTGCGTATTTGCAGTTTATGCATTCGGTTAAGGAAGAAAATGGCAAGTATTTTGGGGACTCCAACGGGGAATTATATCCAATTCAATGTGACTACGCAGGATATTTCCACGAAGCATGGAAGGATTTCAATTTGACAAAAGTTTTAGCCGACAAAACATTGTGGGGAGAGGATTTAAGTGCGTTGCCTGGATTTGAGGCAGCAGTAACGAAGTATTTATAAATTTATTGAGGTTAACCATACAAGATGAAAGCGTTTTTAGATCAAGATTTTTTGTTGCAATCGGCAACAGCCCAGACTTTATATCATCAATATGCGGCCGAGATGCCCATCATTGATTACCATAATCATTTAGTGCCCCAGCAAATTGCGGATGATCATCAGTTTGATAATATAACGCAAGCTTGGCTGTATGGCGATCATTACAAATGGCGAGCGATGCGGGCGCATGGAGTGGATGAGAAATACATCACTGGAAATGCGAGCGACGAAGAAAAGTTTATGAAATGGGCGGAAACCGTTCCATATACCATGCGAAATCCGTTGTACCATTGGACGCATCTGGAATTGCAAAGGTATTTTGGAGTAACTGAAGTGTTAAATTCCGCTTCAGCCAAACGAATTTATGACCATTGTGCCGCTTTATTAAAAACGCCAGAGTACTCGGTTAAAAACTTATTGCTTAAAATGAATGTGAAAGTTTTATGCTCGACTGATGACCCGATTGATGATTTAGGCTATCATAAACAAATAAAAGCGAGTGGCTATGCGATTAAAGTCTTGCCTACTTTTCGTCCTGATAAGGCGATGGCTGTGGATGATGTGGCAACGTTCAATGCTTATGTTAAATCATTGGCGCAGGTCGTTGGTTATGGTATCCAAGATTTATCTACCTATAAAAAGGCCATTGGGGAGCGTCATGATTATTTTCATGCCTGTGGCGGAAGATTAAGTGATCATGGATTAGAACATATTTATGCAGAAGATTATACAGAAGAGCAGATCGCTAAGATTTTTGGCCAATTAGTTTCTGGTGCCAACGTTTCAGATCATGAAAAATGGCAGTTTAAATCGGCGATGCTGGTTTATTTTGCTCATTTAGATCATGCGAAAGGTTGGACCCAACAATTCCATTTGGGTGCCTTGAGAAATAACAATGCGAGGCTATTGGGTTCTTTGGGTCCTGATACAGGATTTGATTCCATTGGAGATTTTGAACAAGCGAAACCCTTGTCCAAATTTTTAAATCATTTAGATTCGACGAACCAATTAGCGAAAACTATTTTATATAATTTAAATCCGGGAGATAATGAATTATTAGCGACCATGACGGGTAATTTCCAAGATGGAACGATTGTAGGAAAGATGCAATTTGGTTCTGGTTGGTGGTTTTTGGATCAAAAAGACGGAATGGAAAGACAGATAAACGCCTTATCCAATATGGGCTTGCTGAGTCATTTTGTGGGGATGTTGACCGACTCGCGAAGTTTCCTTTCTTTCCCTAGACATGAGTATTTTAGAAGAATCCTTTGTAATTTAATGGGCCAAGATGTGGAGAATGGCGAATTGCCTGCAGATATTGAGTGGTTGGGCAAATTGGTTAAAGACATTTCATATACGAATGCGTCTGAATTTTTTAACTTTGAATAAAGCATGAAAAAAGTTGTTACGTTTGGGGAAATTATGGGTCGATTCAGTCCTCCGGGATATGGAAAAATCATTCAATCTCAAAGTTTAAATCTTACTTTTGGTGGCGGTGAAGCCAATGTAGCCGGAGGTTTAGCGCATTTAGGTATTCCGGCCACGCATGTTACGAAATTTCCTGCCAATGAATTGGGGAAAGCAGCTGCTGGGTATTATGCTCGAGTGGGAGTTGACACCTCAGAAATTCAATTTGGCGAAGGTCGTTTAGGCCTATATTTTGTTGAATTTGGTGCCGCGATGCGCCCTATCCAAGTAACTTATGATCGTGCTGATTCAGCCTTTGCTAATTTAGATCCGGCTGATTTTAATTGGCACGAAATCTTCAAAGATGCTTGTTGGTTTCACTGGACTGGAATTTCCCCAGCGATCTCTGAATCGGCGGCTCAAGCTGTACGAGATGCGATTGCGGTGGCCAATGAAATGGGCATTACTGTTTCTGCGGATGTAAACTACCGTAAAAACTTATGGCAATATGGCAAAACAGTTCAAGAGGTAATGCCTGAATTGATTGAGGGTTGTGATGTCATTGTATGTGGAAAAGGGGATGCGGAAGATATTTTAGACATTGTTCCTGATGGGTCAACAAAAAGTGGGTGGGAGTCTGTATGTAAGCAAATTATGACGCGTTTCCCTCGACTTAAAAAAATCATTAATACTAAAAGAGGTCAAATATCAGCCTCTCAAAATACCCTTTCAGCCGCTTCATTTAATGGGACAAAATCCATCAAATCTGAAACGGTGGAAATCAGCCAGATCGTTGACCGAATAGGTGGAGGGGATGCCTTTATGGCCGGATATATTTATGGAAATTTAATTTATTTTGATGAAGCTAAATCTCTTTCATTTGGGGTGGCTGCATCAGCATTAAAACATACGATTGAGGGGGACATTAATTTAGCAAATTTAGACGAGATAGAAACCGTGATGAATGGTGATTTATCGGGTCGATTAAAAAGATAGTTATGGCAAGAAATGCGTCAAGTATAGTGTATAGTCGGATAGAAGAAACTCCGATCGTCCCATTGTTTTTCAACGCCGATTTAACGGTGGCCCAACAGGTTTTAAAGGCTTGTTATGACGGGGGCATTCGAGTATTTGAATTTACGAATCGGGGTGCGGAGGCTCCTGCCATTTTTGCTAAATTAATCGACTATTGTGAGAAGGAATGTCCCGATTTAGTGTTGGGTATTGGGACGATTTATGATGCTAAACAAGCGAAAGAATTCATCGCTATGGGCGCTGATTTCATGTTGCAACCTTTTACGACTCCGGAAGTGGGTGAAGTGTGTGCCAAACATGATATTCCTTGGATGCCAGGCACGATGACACTGACCGAAATCAGAAACGCTGAAATTTTAGGGGCAAAATATGTCAAAATATTCCCTGGGAATGTGGTCGGACCCGGATTTGTCAAAGCGATCAAGGGCCCTATGCCAAAAACCAAAATTATGGTGACGGGTGGCGTTGAGCCAAACAAAGAAAGTTTATCTTCTTGGTTTGGAGCAGGAGCTGCAGCCGTAGGGATGGGATCACAATTATTTCCGGCAGATTTGATAGCCAAAAAAGATTATCAATCTATTTCAAATACAATTTCAGACTTAATCAAAATTTACCGAGGCTTATAAGATTAGCCTCAAAAACACTCTAAACCATGAATAAAATAGGAACTTATCGCTGGCGAATTTGCGCATTGCTTTTTTTCGCTACCACAATCAATTATCTGGATCGGCAGGTTATCGGATTATTAAAACCTGTATTGGAAGATCAGTTTAATTGGTCTGAGTCCGATTATTCTAACATCGTTATTACCTTTCAAGCGGCTTATGCCATCAGCCTTTTAGGATTTGGTGGGATCATTGATCGCATCGGAACCAAATTAGGTTACACCATTTCCATCATCGTTTGGAGTATTGCAGCGATGTTACATGCATTAGCTACTGGCACCATGAGTTTTGCATTTATGCGAGGTTTATTAGGTTTAGGAGAAGCGGGCAACTTTCCTGCAGCCATCAAAACTACGGCTGAATGGTTTCCTAAAAACGAACGTGCGCTGGCGACTGGAATATTTAATTCTGGGGCTAATATAGGTGCTGTTGCCGCCCCGATTTTAGTGCCTTGGATTCTAGGAACCTATGGTTGGGAAATGGCGTTCATCGCCACGGGAGCTATTGGATTTGTTTGGTTGATCTTCTGGTGGTTTTATTATGAGGTGCCATCAAAACACAAGTCTTTATCAAAAGAAGAATTTGATTATATCCATGCGGATAAAGAAGAAAAAGATGAGAACCAAGAACCCGTTAAATGGGCCAAATTATTTGGATTTAGACAAACTTGGGCCTTCGTTTTTGGCAAAATGTTTACGGATCCAATCTGGTGGTTTTTCCTATTTTGGTTGCCTTCGTATTTCTCTGAGCGCTTCCAGTTGGATTTAAAAAAGCCGAGTTTAGAATTAATCATTGTATATACTGCCACGACCATTGGTAGTATTGGTGGAGGTTGGCTTTCTGGCTATTTAATTAATAAAGGTTGGCCTTCATTCAAGGCCCGTAAATTTACCATGCTGGGATTTGCCCTTGCCGTTGTGCCGATTATGTTGGCTCGTTATTGTGATAATATCTGGCAAGCAGTAGCATTAATTTCGTTGGCAGCAGCGTCACATCAGGCTTGGAGTGCCAACATATACTCCATAGCGACAGACATGTTTCCTAAGAAAGCCGTTAGTTCTATTATCGGTATTGGAGGAATGGCGGGTTCAGTAGGAGGTATTTTCTTTCCTTTTATTGTCGGTATTTTATTAGATAAATATAAGTTATTAGGCAATATCAATGATGGCTACAACATCATCTTTTTGATGTG
>CANIYB010000096.1 GCA_947471105.1 Cytophagaceae bacterium | reverse complement strand
TGGACAGTTACAAGATTGGGCAGCGGGTTTTAGGGTCGGGGAACCTGGTGGATTTATGGCGAGAAAGTATTCCGAAAATGGAATAAATGCAATAGAAGTCAATATCGGGACCTACGGAGGTTTATGGGGGACAGACCGAAATTATAAAGATGGTGAATTTCGCAACATAGGTTACTCCATTAATATGCTCTATTTATGGCATTATCCAACGCTCGTTAATGCAGATTTACATACCTATTATGGATTTGGCCCACAAATAAATTCAAGGGACTTATATGAGAAGAATTCAACCAAATCTACTCGAAATCAAGGAATGGGAGCAGCTGCCATCGGTGGCTTAGAGTATTTTCCAATAGATGCCCCTAGCCTATCCTTTTTTGGTGAAATTGGGTTTTATAATGAATTATTACCCAATCCATTTTTCTGGCACTTACAAGGCGGCATTGGTGTACGCGTAAATTTCTAATGAATGTAGGAAATCAAAAAGATAAGTGGCAATTTTACATCGCGGGGATGTAGCTCAGTTGGCTAGAGCGCTTGCATGGCATGCAAGAGGTCGTCGGTTCGAGCCCGATCTTCTCCACAAAAAAGGACTCAATCTGAGTCCTTTTTTTATAACCGATCTTTAAAGGAATCGAATCCAAAATGCTTTAATTGTTTGTACTGGTCATTGACATCAATCATACCGATATCTGGAAGATTAACCCCATTAAATGTCGTTGTTTTGACCATGGTATAATGAATCATATCTTCAAATATAATTTCATCTCCAATTTTCAAGGGTGAATCAAATGAATAGTCGCCGTAAAAATCACCAGCCAAACAAGTCATTCCTCCAAACCTGTAGCTGGGCTTTCCAGGAATAGGTTCCATAGAAGCATGTCGAATTCGAGGTTTATATGGCATTTCAAGCGTATCTGGCATATGTGCCGCAAATGAAACATCTAAAATAGCCACATCAATGCCTGCCGAATGAACGATATCAAGAACAGTAGATTTTAAAAAACCTGTTTGCCAACCTACTGCTGACCCAGGTTCTAAAATAATCGTAAGATGTGGATATCTAGATTTAAAGGACTGTAACAATGTAATCAAATGGTCCACATCGTAGCCCTCTTTGGTAATTAAATGACCTCCCCCTAAATTTAACCACTTAATTTGGGGCAATAAATCACCAAATTTTTCTTCAATCACCTTCAAAGTTCTTTCTAAAACAAATGAATCATTTTCGCAAAGTGTATGAGAATGCAAGCCTTCGATACCATTTGGCATTAAATTGCCTAAATCCGATCTTCGAATACCCAACCTAGATCCAGCAATACATGGATTATACATATCCGTTTCCACCTCAGCATATTCTGGATTAATGCGGATACCACAAGAAATACCATTATTTACCGCCTGATCTGCAAATTGATTTACTTGATTCAAAGAATTGAAAGTCATATGACTTGCATAATGCATAAATTCAGTAAATTCTGATGCAAGATAGGCAGGCGTATACGCATGACATTTTATCCCCATCTCTTCAAATGCCAATTTTGCTTCATTTAAAGAACTAGCCGTTGCACCAGATAAATATTTTTTGATCGTCCCAAAAACATGGTAAAATGAAAAACCTTTTAGGGCACAAATAATCTCCACCCCCGCTTCTTTTTGAACCCGTTCCATTAATCTTAAATTATTTAACAATAATTTTTCTTCTAAAACGTATGCTGGTGAAGCTATTTCAGGATATTGGATACGCATATTAATAAGTATGTGGTAATTCACCATTCACTTCCTCATGCCAAGGAAGCCCATGAATATTCAATAATTCCATAAATGGATCGGGGTTAAATTCTTCCACATTGTAAACACCTGGATTAAACCAGACGCCTTCACACATCAAAGAAGCTCCAATCATGGCAGGAACACCAGTTGTGTAGGAAACACCTTGTGCCTGTACTTCTTTATAGCAATCCGCATGATGACAGTTATTGTACACATAATAACTCACATCTTGATTGTCTTTAATCCCTTTTATTTGGCAACCAATGGATGTTTGGCCCGAATAATTTTCTCCTAAAGTACCGGGTTCAGGCAAAACTGCCTTTAAAAATTCTAAGGGAACAATGTCCATTCCATGAAATTTAATCGGATGAATAGAAGTCATCCCTACATTTTGCAAAACTTCTAAATGAGTTAAATAGGCCTGACCAAAAGTCATCCAAAACCGAGCTCTTTTTAACGTAGGAAAATTCTTAGTTAACGATTCTAATTCTTCATGATATAACAAATAGGATTCTTTAGGACCAATATTAGGGTAACTAATTGGCTTGTGAATAGACATAGCGTCAATTTCAACCCATTCTCCATTTTCCCAATATTTTCCTTTTTGAGTAATCTCTCTAATATTAATTTCAGGATTAAAATTAGTTGCAAAAGCTTTTCCGTGATCACCTGCATTACAATCAATAATATCAAGGTAATGCATTTCGTCAAAATAATGCTTATTGGCATAAGCAGTGTAAACACCTGTTACCCCAGGATCAAACCCACAGCCCAATAATGCCATTAAACCTGCTTTTTTGAAGCGCTCTTGGTACGCCCATTGCCATGAATATTCAAACTTAGCCACATCCTTAGGCTCATAATTAGCCGTATCTAAATAATGTACTCCAGTAGCTAAACAAGCATCCATAATCGTTAGATCCTGATATGGCAATGCTACATTGATCACCATGAAAGGCTTTTCTTGATTAAATAATTGGACTAAGGCCGGAACATCATCAGCATCCACTTGCCTCGTTTGAACTTCAATTGGCAATCCTATTTTTTTACACTCTTCGGCGATAGCATCGCATTTTTTCAAAGTCCTAGAAGCTAAAACCACTTCTGAAAAATACGCTGGATTCATCGCGCATTTTTTTGCTACTACATTACCCACGCCACCGGCGCCAATTATAATTACTTTTTTTCCCATGTTAATTTAAAAAAGAATGCAAAAATACATATTGCAAGTTAGAATCCATACGGCACATTAAAATTTAATCTGCTTAAATGGCCTTATCACCTTCACAAATGAGTTATACCAATATCCTTTTAATAACTCATCTTCTCTAACTCCCTTGCTTGTACTCGCATGTAAAAACAAAATCGAGTCCTTTTTAATGTTTGAAACAATACCTACGTGATTAATGATTCCAGATTGATTAGAAAAAAACACCCAGTCTCCGCGTTGAATTTGATTGATAGAAACAGGAAACCCAAATTCTAACTGCTGAGAGGTGGTTCTTGGTATCTGAAAAGAATTGCTTTCGTACATAGCAAATAACAAACCAGAGCAATCCAATCCATTCTTATCGGTTCCACCTATACGATATGGAACCCCTAAATATGAAAATCCCATTTTAAACAATTGATCTAAATCGTCCTGATTAAAGGTAGTTGGTGAATTCTTTTTGTGGAATAAATGCAATGAACCATGAAAGACCTTACATCCTTGACTTAAAAATAAAACCAAAAGAAGTATGACAATTTTCTTACACATAGACAACGTCTCTTTCACTCAAATAAATCAAGACACCCTTAGGGCTATTGAAACCCATTTCATGAAGAATCTGACAATAATTCCCCAATTGAATTTTATGATGATCATCTCTTTTTCCTGATTTAAAATCAATAATATAAACCTGCCCATCTTTATTAATTACTCGGTCAGGCCTACATACAGACCCATCAGGACATAATATGTCGTTTTCAACAAACAATAATTCCTCATCAATAAAAAAATCTCGTATTGCCTTATCTTCAAGTAGTTCATTAATATCATCCATGTATTCAAAAGAATTAGAAAAATTTGAACAATATAAACTCCAGTCATTGATACCTTTTAATTTGGACAAAAAATCATGCAGTATATTTCCTTTTTCTCTTTTTTTATCGGCTAAAGTAAACATGTCTGAATGGGAAGAATCTACCCGAATTTGAGGTTTTTCAAATAATGAAGACTGTATATCTACCAACTTATTATCATATTCAAAGCCTTCTGATTTACTAATGCATTCAGGAATCTGATCCTCGCTAAAAACATAATGAGAAATGGACTCTGCATAAGTACTGGACAACAAATAAGATTCATGATGTATTAATCGGCCTTCATTTTCCGCCATTTTACATAAAATATCTCCAATAGACACATTAAATATAGCTTTCGTAGTGCCATGAGCATCTTCGGTAGGTTTAGCCACAATCAGATGAAGGTGCAATCTCGCGCGAGTGGCTCCCACATATAACATATTGAGTGCATCCAAAAACACTGCCTCTTTCTCATGTTGGCTTTGTTCGGTTAAATCATCAAAGCCAATTAAAGTTTTAGCGTTAACCTTACTATAAAAATGTGCTAAGTTTTTGTTTTCAGCTACCGAAAGTTCATCATACGCTAAATTATTCAAGTCATACCATATCTTTTCAGATCCTACTTGATGAGACCATGAAGCAAATGGTATGATGACAATAGGATACTCCAAACCTTTAGACTTATGAATACTAGAAATGGTAATTGCGTTTAAATGATCAGGAGAAGCGATGCAGAAACTCGATTTGTTATCCTCATAATAATCCAAAAATTCAGAAATCGAATTCGATTTAAGCAATGAAAATTCATTCAAAATATCCAAATATTTAAATAGATATTCAGTGCCTTCCCTGTGAGTAAATAAATTAAATTCATCAATTAAGTAATAGACAAAGGGAACAAGTAAAGAATCATTCAATTTAGAGGAATCTAATTGGATCGAATGAGCATTAAAAAATTCGATGCAATGATGCAGGTAATCTCCATTCACTTTTGAAATATTTTCATTTATCGTTTCGGTCTGACCTACAAGCTGATTAAATTGAAACAATAGTTCATGAAGCGTAAATTGATCTGGGTTATTCGCCAATTTCATGAACGTATGGATAAAACCAACAATCGAAGAATAATGAACCAAAAGTGAATCAGATGAAATGACAGGATATCCTAATTCTTTTAACTGAATCGCAATGAATTTAGAATCCTTATTTTTACGAGTTAATATGGCGATATCCTTGTAAGAAAATCCTTTTGAAATGCTTTGCTTTATTTGATCTATGCAAACATCAAGCATCATCGTCGAGTCAGAAACCTTGGAGGGCGAGTCATTTGATGCAGAATTCAAAATGACTACATCAACGAATCCTTTTCCTTTGTTGGGATTTAATTTTGGATTTTGTTTCATATTAGCCCCATAAATAGGGCTTAACAAACTTGAATAAGCTTGATAGCTAGAATTATTAGCGATAAAATCAAAAAACTTATTATTGAATTCGACCACCTCACTAGCACTTCTGAAATTATAAGTTAAACTAATGTTTTGAGTATTACTTAATAAATAATCATATCTCATTTGATCTAGTTCGTTTGATCCAAGCTTATCACCTAATAAATCTGAATTTTGGTTTGTCATGGAAGCAATTAAACCTACTTCTCCCCCTCTAAATTTATAAATGGATTGTTTGGGGTCGCCAACGAGCAAATTTCTTTTATCAATGCTGACCGAATTTTCAATCAAAGGCATAAAATTCTGCCATTGAAGGATGGAAGTATCCTGAAATTCATCAATCAAAATATGAAAATACCGATCCCCTAATTTTTCATAAATAAAGGGCACAGGGTCCTGAGAAATAACTTCATAAATCTTTTTCGAAAACTCAGAAATGGATACAGCGTTATTTTCAGCTTGATAAATACTTAACTCATCCACGACAGTACTTAATAAGGCTATTTTCTTAATATCCTTTTTAATTAAGTGCAACAACAGATATTTATTAATTACCTCTTCATGTATGTCAACAAAAGATTGACTTAAAATGGATAGCTGGTCCGCAATCCCATCAATCTGAACCTTAGATAATGTAGATGAACTAGCTGAATACCATTTACCAGATGAAATAGCATCTTTAACATAGGTGAATTTATTAGGTTCAAGTTCAGGATTTAAACTAAATTTTCTAAAGAAATTAATAGGACCCTTGGCTCCTCGAGCAAATTCTGATTCATCCACCTGAATGGATTCGACCAATACAATAATTTTCTCTGCAATTTCTTTTAATTCATTTTGTATAGATGAAATAAATTGAAAAATCTGGTTTTCTATTGTGATAAAATCAGTGATCGAAAAAGAACGAATATGATCTTGAACCTTTAAAAAATCTTCCTGGAGGCATATTTTTAAATACTGATGGAAACCACTTCGTATTAAATTCCAATTACGACCTTCATTAACTTCATTGCGTGCATAATCTAAAATGAGTTCTGTTAAATGTGGATCACCATGAAGATTCACCTTTTCCATTAATTGGTCTATCAGATCTTTAATCAGTTTATTGGAATCTAAAATAACCTCAAACTGACTTGGTAGATTTAACTCCTCAACAAACGAAGTACTCAACCTCTGAACAAAACTATCAATCGTCATGACCGAAAAAAGTCCGTAGTCCTGAAGAATTTGTTGCAAGGCAATTTGTGCCCGACTCGAAATTTCTTCTTTACTTATCGATTCACCAGAAATATTTAAATCTTGATGAATGGTGTCAATAATCGTTGAAAACTGACTGACTTGATCTTGAGAATAATTTAAAAATAAAGGATATTCAGATATACCCGTTAAATATTCAATAATGCGAGTACGCATCTCTTCAGCAGCTTTTATCGTAAATGTTACCGCCAAAATCCTTCGAAAGTATCCTCTTTTATCCACTTCCTGAAGAGCTAATTTGATATACTCTAAGGTCAAGGTATACGTTTTTCCAGAACCGGCAGAAGCAGAATACAATAGAATGCTCATATGAAATTCAAAAAATAAATTGTTTATGCAAGATAAAATAAAAATAGGATTAATTCTGTGTGGGTTTTATTCGCTATCTTTGTTTCCCGTAACCAAATAAAGAAAATCCTAATGTCTGGCAAGGGGAATCCCAAAAAATCAAAGTACATTTTTGTTACGGGTGGCGTAACAAGTTCACTTGGAAAAGGCATCGTAGCATCTTCCCTTGCTAAGCTTTTACAAGCAAGAGGCTTGACGTGTACCATTCAAAAATTTGACCCTTATATCAATATTGATCCTGGGACCTTAAATCCGTACGAACATGGTGAATGCTATGTCACAAATGATGGTGCGGAAACGGACTTAGACTTAGGTCATTATGAGCGTTTTTTAAATTCCGCTACAAGCCAAGCCAATAACATTACGACAGGAAGGATTTACCACAATGTCATAACTAAGGAGCGCAGAGGTGATTATTTAGGGAAAACAGTCCAAGTTGTCCCACACATTACGGATGAGATTAAACGAAATATTTTAATTTTAGGGGAGACGGGAAAATACGATATAGTCATTACTGAAATTGGCGGATGTGTCGGAGATATAGAATCGCTTCCATTTATAGAAGCTGCTAGGCAATTGAAATGGGATTTAGGCGAAAAAAACACCTTATTTATTCATTTAACTTTAATTCCCTATTTAGCATCTGCAGGGGAATTGAAGACGAAGCCTACCCAGCACTCCGTAAAAACATTATCAGAATCGGGTATTCAACCGGATATTTTAGTTTGTCGTACGGAACATCCACTTCCTCAAGAAATGAAAAGGAAGATCGGACTTTTTTGCAATGTGACAGAGCAAGATGTAATCGAGGCTAGAGATGCTGAAACCATTTACGACGTACCTATTCTCATGCAAGAGCAGAGACTGGACAGTCGAGTTCTATACAAATTAGATATTTACAATGACCGTGATTCGAATTTGGTTCAGTGGAAAAAGTTTCTAGAAAAATTAAAAGCGCCAAAATTTGAAATTAGCATAGGCCTAATAGGTAAATACGTTGAACTAAAAGATTCGTACAAATCAATAGCTGAATCGTTCATTCATGCAGGTGTATCCAATGAAATCAAAGTGAATTTAAAATGGATCTCATCCGAAAC
>CANIYB010000095.1 GCA_947471105.1 Cytophagaceae bacterium | reverse complement strand
CAGATTCAGCCGCTAAAGCTGCACTTTTTATAACCAACAAGGCGGTTTCTAAATCAATGGTAAAAGGATCAAAATCCACGGGCAAACTCGTGAATTTACCGTCCAATTTAATATAAGGTCCTAATTTACCTGCTCCTATAATAACAGGATTGTCTTCAAAAATACCAATTTCTCTTGGTAATTTTGGTCTAGCTAAAAGTAAAATTGCCTCATCTAAGGTTAATGTAGCTATATTATGATTGTTACTTAAATTAGCGAATGTTGGTTTTTCTTCTTCTCCAGATTCTCCTAATTGAACAAATGGACCAAACCTTCCTAGCCTCACTGAAATTTTCTTGCCTGTTTCTGGATCTAATCCTAACTCTCTTCCACCACCGATGGAAGTTCTTGTTATTGACTTGCTATCTTCTATTGTTTGATGAAAGCTCGAATAAAAACTTTTCATTAAAACCGTCCACTCTAATTTCCCCTTAGCAATATTGTCGAATTGATCTTCCATTTCTGCTGTAAATGTATAATCCACAACATTTTCAAAGTTATCAACCAGAAATTCTGTCACCAAAGTACCAATGTGAGTTGGAAATAATTTTGCTTTCTCCGTTCCTACAATTTCAGAATTCATTGAACCAGAAATTTCATCATCTTTTAAAATCCAAGTTTGAAATTTCCTTTCTTTTCCATCGCGATCTTCTTTAACCACGTAAGCCCGCTTGATAATGGTAGAGATGGTGGGCGCATACGTAGATGGTCTACCAATTCCTCGTTCCTCTAAAGCTTTCACTAAACTAGCTTCCGTATAACGCGCAGAAGGCCTAGTAAATCGTTCTGAAGCTTTTAATTCATTAATATCTAATACTTGACCTACATTTAATGGAGGTAACATATCCTTATTTTCATCCTCTTCATCCTCATCTTTTCCCTCTAAATAAGCTTTTAAAAATCCTTCAAAAGCAATGACTTCGCCTTGAGCAACTAAAATTTCTGGGGTGGTAGAAATATCTATTTGAGCAATGGTTCTTTCGATTTTCGCATCAGCCATTTGAGACGCTATGGCTCTTTTCCAAATCAATTCATACAATCGTTTTTCTCGGGCATCACCAGAAATGGTACTCAATCCAAAATCCGTTGGCCGTATGGCCTCGTGGGCCTCTTGCGCATTTTCTGACTTAGTTTTAAACTGCCTTTCAAGGTGAAATTTAGATCCATATGCAGTTTCAATAGCTATTTTGGCTTTATCTCTGGCTTCTTGTGATAGCATCGTTGAATCAGTTCTCATGTAAGAAATACGGCCTGATTCATATAATTTCTGCGCGATGGACATAGTAGTCGCCACCGCATAACCTAGTTTCCTTGAAGCTTCTTGTTGTAAAGTAGAAGTCGTAAAAGGAGCTGCTGGGGTTTTGGTAGCGGGTTTAGTCTCTAAATTTTTGATAGAAAAAGTAGCACCCACGCATTTTTTTAAAAAGTCAACTGCCTCATTTTCTTTGGCAAATGATTTTGATAATTCTGCTTTTAAAACCTTTTTTCCAGGCAAATCAAATATAGCTACTGCTTTAAAACTAGATATAGCTTTATGGTTATCTATTTCTTTTTCACGCTCGACAATTAACCGAACAGCAACAGACTGAACACGACCTGCTGATAAACCTCTTTGAACCTTAGACCATAAAACTGGGGATAATTCAAAGCCGATCAGGCGATCCATTATCCTACGAGCTTGTTGGGCATTAACTAAATCCATATCAATTTCTCGAGGATTTAGAATAGCTTTTTTGATTGCAGTCTCCGTAATTTCTCTAAAAACAATTCTTTTAGTCGTATTTTTTAATCCTAATGCTTCTTTTAAATGCCATGAAATAGATTCCCCTTCACGGTCGTCGTCAGTAGCTAACCAAACTTCTTCAGATGATTTTGCTAAACTTTTAAGCTCAGAAATGACTTTCGTTTTATCAGGTGATATTACATAAGTCGGTGTAAAATCGTTATCTACATCAATAACCTTGTCACCTTTCGTGGGCAAATCTCTAACATGACCGAAGGATGATTTTACAATAAAATCTTTACCTAAATAACCTTCAATTGTTTTAGCTTTTGCCGGGGACTCTACGATGACTAAATTTTTTGCCATTTCAAATTTTGGAAATATGTAATTTTTAAAGACCGCAAATATAAGTGCTTAAAATGTATTTATTCAAATTGATTTTTTAACCTGATTGAAATAATTAAAAACTTATTCAGGAATATTACCAATTCGAATTCTTGAATTTATATTCAATCGCAAACCTACATAATTAAATTGGCCATTATTAAAGTTTGCTATTGCTTCTAATCGTAATACTTTCATTACTCCGTCTAAACCATATCCAATCTCATTATAAAATAAGTTTTGATTATTAATATAATAGGCATTGGCAATCAATAATTCTTTTACATAAGCTTTCTTAAAGCCTAATAATGGTTTCAACCATAAATTTGAAAACTGAAATTGGGATAGCGCTTCTACATAATTACCTGAGGTACTATACGCATAATGATTCACATTCAATCGTTGATTTGCCCCACTGGATAAATTCTGATAATATCCAACGAGTCGATGGGTAGCTAGCATATCCCCTGTTTGAACTAAGTTAAGACCGCCATTGAAATGTTTGTAGTCTTGGAAATAAACAGGTTTATCGCCAACAAAAGTGCCTGTATTTAAAATAAAGCCTGTTTTAACCCAAGGACTTAAACTTATATTTTGAATGTAAGAAAGTTCTACTAATTGAAAATTGATGCTAGATTTAAAGACATTGGGCCAACCCGCACGGTATTTAAAAATAACCAAAGGGGATGAACCCCAATCGAAAACCCGTAAATTATTAATGTATGAATAGGATAAAAATGGTCTGAAAGCTAATTGGACCTGGCTAACAAAAGAATTGTGCGTATCAAATCCTTCTTTTAAATTTTCTTTATTGGTCGGATTATTACTACTAAAAGTTCGATTCAAGTAATTAACCCAATAATAATCGGTTGTATTATCCATTTGACTTTGTCTAGATGATTCTAGCAAAGCTTTAATATAAAATCTTGAGGAAAAACGATTTATCAATGACAAACTCCAAAATTCCTTCCGAAAAATTTTCATTTGATTATTTTTCAAAAGTAAAGTTGACAAAGAATTCATCTCCGAAGAAATAGTATTGTCGGGATTAAATTGGGAAATATAATCACCATTGGCCAATTGAAGATCAAAGGAATCTGTCTTATACCTTAGCTTTAAATACCCTGTATTTCGATTTAACCCAAATGAACGTCTACCTAAAGCTTCAAGTTCCAAGTATTTATAAGGAGCCCAGCGACGTCTAAGCACGATGGCAGAATTGGCTACGAAACCCTCTACGGTATTAAAATTTGAATCAAATACGGGGGACTTATAATATATTTCAAATGGATAAAAATCCTTTTTTCTTTGTCCAAAAAAGAATGACTTACTCAAAATTAATTGGCTTGGATTAAAAGGTGATTTTCTCAGCGCATCGTAGGAGGCTATTGATGTTTCAACAGTAGATTCCCGAATTTCATCAACTAACTCTGATTTTTCTGGTACAATATCTTGATAATTATAAATAACAGAATCAATACCGATGCGATCAGCAGTAGGCCTTAATTTCCATTTTCGAAGGAGGCCAAGATGTAGATTCTTAAGTAATTGAGAAGCAAATGTTTCATCAAAAGTTATCTCAGATATATTTAATCTTTCCTTTTTATTTGTTGGCCGACTAAAAACCTGAGGCGGCATAGGCCAGTTTTCTACAGGACCTATTATGTTTTGATTCAGTATAAATTCTCCATCAATACCTAAAACACCGCCTTTAACTGTAATGTCTGATTGCTTGGGTATCCACTTTCCATTAAAATATGCATTTTTCAAATCGATCAAATACAAAATGTCATCTGATAAGACTTCACCTTCCCAACGAACAATCCAACCATCTAAACTAAGAGTCAGTTTACCCTTAAATAATCGATCTGTCTTGAATTTTGGTTGAATTACGAACTGTTTACAAGGTAAATTATCGACAAGCGTATCCGATAAAAAAGAATAGTTATAATAATAAAACCCATCGTAATTCAAGGGAGAAATACATTGAGTTCCTAAAAAATCTTGATAAAAGTCGGGCCAAAAGAATAGGCTAGGGGTTCCATTTTTTTTTCGATAGGGTTTAAAATAATTAATTTCATGAATCATTTGACTTAAATTCCCTAAATAAACTTTTGAAATTGTTTCATTTCCGTACCATTGGCCTTCTTTTATTCCTTCATTATTTTGTAATCTTTTCTTCCCAATTCCGATAAATTTCGAAAATCGAACCTTCTCAATCGCATGAACAGTAAAAATTAATTTATTCACATCAGAACTATGTTGTCCTGCTGTGTTAATGGCCAATTTAATTAAAGAATCTGCCTTTGAACTTTGAGCATAAAGATTTAAAGTTCCCGCAAGAAGAAATATAACAACGAGAAATTTTATGCGCTTTTGAATCACTAAGAGAAAAATTATTTAGAAAAAAGTACAGAAAAAAAACAGAATTATGATATTCAATTCTTTATTCTTAAAAAATTACATGTGCAAAGTAAATCATATTTCTAATTAGTGGCAAAATTGAACCTAATCTATTAATTTTGTAGACATTTTTATAAAACAAATTAATCTTATGGCCTTTGACATTGAAATGATTAAAGCTGTTTACAGCAAAATGCCAGCTCGCATAGCAGCAGCACGCTCACTAACAGGAAAAGCACTGACATTAACTGAAAAAATTCTTTATAGTCATTTATGGGAAGGTACTCCTACAAATACGTTTACAAGAGGGAATTCCTATGTAGATTTTGCACCAGACCGAGTAGCCATGCAAGATGCAACGGCTCAAATGGCCTTATTGCAATTCATGCAAGCTGGAAGACCTCAGGTTGCCGTACCTTCTACAGTACACTGTGACCACTTAATTGAAGCAAAAGTAGCGTCAACTACCGATTTAAAAGTGGCAGTGGATAAAAATAAAGAAGTGTATGATTTTCTTTCCTCCGTATCTGATAAATATGGTATTGGATTTTGGAAGCCAGGTGCTGGTATCATTCACCAAGTAGTCTTAGAAAATTATGCATTCCCGGGCGGTATGATGATCGGTACTGATTCGCATACGGTCAATGCAGGTGGTTTAGGAATGATTGCCATCGGCGTCGGTGGCGCAGATGCATGTGATGTGATGGCGGGTTTGGCTTGGGAACTTAAGTTTCCAAAGCTTATTGGCGTAAAATTAACTGGAAAACTAAATGGCTGGACTTCAGCCAAAGATGTTATATTAAAAGTAGCAGGAATATTAACCGTTAAAGGAGGTACAGGTTGTGTAGTAGAATATTTTGGGGATGGGGCCACTTCGATGTCTTGTACTGGCAAAGGAACTATTTGTAATATGGGTGCGGAGATTGGTGCAACCACCTCTACATTTGGATATGATGATTCCATGGCTCGTTATTTAGCATCAACAGATCGTGCTGATGTGGCAGCTTTAGCAAACCAGGTGAAAGAGCATTTAACGGGAGATCCAGAAGTATATGCAAATCCTGAAAAATATTTTGACCAAGTCATTGAAATTGATTTAAATACCTTAGAACCTTATTTGAATGGTCCATTTACACCAGATTTAGCTACGCCTATTTCAAAAATGAAAGAAATGGCTGAAAAAAATGGTTGGCCTACCAAAGTTGAAGTGGGATTAATCGGATCTTGCACCAACTCTTCTTATGAAGATATCGCAAGAGCCGCTTCATTAGCAAAACAAGTTTCAGCTAAAGGTTTAAAAACGAAGGCTCAATTTACCATCACACCAGGGTCTGAACTAGTACGTTACACGATTGAAAGAGATGGTTTTATAGACACATTCAATTCAATCGGAGCAACGGTATTTTCGAATGCATGTGGACCTTGTATTGGCCAATGGGCAAGACCGGGTGCTGAAAAAGCGGAAAAGAATACCATCGTTCACTCATTTAATCGGAACTTTGCTAAGCGTGCGGATGGAAATCCAAATACTTTTGCTTTTGTAGCATCTCCCGAAATCGTAACAGCATTAGCTATCGCAGGAGATTTAACATTCAATCCTTTAACGGATCATTTAGTGAATGAAAAAGGAGAAAAAGTATACTTAGAAGCTCCAAGTGGTGATGAATTACCGAAACAAGGATTTAGCGTAGAGGATGCAGGATACCAAGCGCCTGCTGAAGATGGATCTCAAGTTCAGGTTAAAGTTTCGCCAACATCAGATCGTTTACAGTTACTAGATCCATTCTCGGCTTGGGAAGGAACTGATTTAACTAATTTGAAATTATTAATAAAAGCAAAAGGGAAATGTACAACGGATCATATTTCGATGGCAGGTCCTTGGTTAAAATATCGAGGTCACCTAGATAATATTTCGAATAATATGTTGATCGGTGCTGTTAACTTTTATAATGATAAAACGGATAATGTAAAAAGCCAATTGAATGGTCAATACGATACGGTACCAAATACTCAAAGAGCTTACAAAGCAGCGAAGGTTGGTACTATTGTAGTCGGTGATACCAATTACGGAGAAGGATCTTCACGTGAACACGCCGCTATGGAGCCAAGACATCTTGGCGTTCGTGCAGTTTTGGTGAAATCATTTGCACGTATTCATGAAACTAATTTGAAGAAGCAAGGGATGTTAGCCTTAACTTTTTCAAACGATTCAGATTATGATAAAATCCAAGAAAATGATTCTATCTCTATTAAAGGATTAACTTCTTTTGCTTCAGATAAACCATTAACGATTGAATTATCACATGCTGATGGTTCAAAGGATGAGTTTTTAGTGAATCATACCTACAATGATCAACAAATAGAGTGGTTTAAAGCAGGTGGGGCATTAAATATAATTAGAGCATCTGTAAAATAAACTTGTTTATGGCAGCAGAATTATATAATTTTGCGCCTCGATTTACCTAAAATTAGTTCCAAAAGAGTATGGCAGCCATCAATGCAGTTAAAATTTTTTCTGGATCCGCTTCAAATTATTTAGCTAAAGATATAGCCAAGTATTATGGAAAAGATTTAGGCGCTGCAACCATTTTAAAGTTTTCTGATGGGGAAATGTCTCCAAGTTTTGATGAATCGGTAAGGGGTTGTGATGTGTTTATTATACAATCTACTTTTCCTAGTTCAGACAATTTGATGGAGCTATTGCTCATGATCGATGCGGCAAGAAGGGCATCTGCTCATTACGTAACTGCTGTCATGCCATACTTTGGCTATTCAAGACAAGACCGTAAAGATAGGCCACGTGTCGGAATAGGAGCTAAATTAATTGGTAATTTGTTAACGGCTGCTGGGGCAGATCGATTGATGACGATTGATTTACACGCAGGACAGATACAAGGATTCATGGATTTTCCAGTGGATCACTTAGAAGGTAATGCCATATTTGTTCCATATTTGAAATCATTAAACTTAGACAATATTGTTTTTGCTTCTCCTGACGTAGGAGGTGTTGTTAGGACAAGAAATATGGCTAAGTTTTTCAATGCCGATATGGTCATTTGCGATAAGCATAGAAAACGTGCGAATGAAATCGCCTCTATGCAATTAATTGGGGATGTCAAAGGTGCTGATGTCGTATTAGTGGATGATTTAATTGATACAGGTGGAACATTATGTAAGGCTGCACAATTGATCATGGACAAAGGAGCCAAATCTGTACGAGCAGTGGTTACACACCCCGTATTATCTGGAAATGCTTACGAAAACATTTCAAATTCAATATTAACTGAATTATTAGTCACAGATACTATTCCGCAAAAACAGTCTTGCGATAAAATTAAAGTACTTTCAGTGGCAGAATTATTTGCAAAGGCCATTGGAAGAATTAGAGATCACGAATCAATCAGTTCATTATTTATTAAATATTAATTTCAACCGTTTTTAGGGGATAGCCAACGCGAAAGACTAAAAACATTAACAAAAAACAAAATGAAAAAATTAGAGATTGTAGGGTT
>CANIYB010000094.1 GCA_947471105.1 Cytophagaceae bacterium | reverse complement strand
GATTCATTAAATCGGTTCATGTGATGTCAGTGGCTGAAAAAGATGGATTGCCCCAAGATAAATATTTGCAACCTTTTGGATATAATTTGGCCTTAAAAACGTATCCTTTGCGTAGAGAAATCAAGTTGATCTTGAAAGAATCACATCTAGGTTTGGGAACCGGTTTTGTAAATTATGTATGTGGTGAGATGGGTCAGCTCATTGTTTTAAAGGCGGGGTTAATTCCGTTGACCCGACCTATCACGATTAGGACGTACCAAATTAACCAATAACAAAGAATTTGTTTGTTTAAATGACAAAATCTAAATTTTTATAATTAATTTTGTCATTCGATTTTAATTAAACTTTTAGATTATATTATTGAACATTTTGATGTTCTAAGCCTTAGGAAAAAATATTTTAGCAAAAAATTAAAATTTACAATGATGAAATTTAAATCATGGATATTGGGTGTAGGATTATTGATATCCAACGTAGCATTTAGTCAAACGGTACAAGACGGTTTTCGTTTTTTAGATCGACATCAGCCAAGTAGGGCTAAACAAGTTTTTGAAGGACTTGTGGCTTCTGCTCCTACGGGTGATAATTACTTCAATTTAGGTTTATACTATTTGAATTTACGCGATTGGGATAATGCCAA
Organism: Cytophagaceae bacterium; assembly: GCA_947471105.1. GTDB lineage: Bacteria > Bacteroidota > Bacteroidia > Cytophagales > Spirosomataceae > Aquirufa. Next base: position 7,458 of record CANIYB010000094.1, on the reverse strand, counting down.
AGCTACTTTTGAAAAAGGGAAAGCTGCGGATCTTAAAAATCCTTTAAATCAAGTAGGCTTAGCTTCCATTTTAGTGGGTCAAAATAACGTTTCGGCAGCTAAAGTGGAATTCGACAAAATTATAGCCGATACAAAATCAAAAAACATTGATGTTTTATATCGCATAGCGGAGGCTTATTCCATGTATTATATTTTAGGAAAAGAGGAAAGCTTTAACGCAAATAACAATGATCCAGGGGAAGCCATACGTTTAATTGATGTGATACAAGAGCGTATGTTAAAGGATAAAAAATTACCTGCGCCAGAGCATTACATTGTTAAAGGAGATGCTTATTTAATTAAAAATGATGGAGGAAATGCGGTGACAGCTTATGAAGCGGCTATTGCACAGGATCCACGAAATGTAAAAGCAAAGGTTAAAATTGGTACCGTTTATTTGAGAGGAAAAAATTATAAAGAAACACAAGCCCGTTACAAGGAGGCTTTGGACTTAGATTCAAATTATGCTCCAGGTCATCGTCGTTATGGTGAGTATCTGATTATTGGTGGTCAGTACAAAAATGCTTCTAGGTATTTTAGAAAGTATATTGAAAAAGCGGAAGCTACTCCAGAAGTAACGATGGAAACAGCCAAATTACTTTTCCTTTCTAAGGATTATGATGGAGCGATGAAATATACGGATGAGGCGGATAAGCGTGGAGTTCGTGATAATGATATTTACCGTATGCGTGGGTATTCACACGTTGAAATGGGGAATTTCCAACAAGGTATTGACAATTTAGATGGGATGGTGAAAAAGGGGGTTAAGCCTTACTTTATGGATGATCTATATTTTGGTAAAGGATATCAAGGTTTAGGAAAAGATTCTTTAGCCATTGCTTACATGGAAAAGGCCGCGCCTTTGGATACCAATAATAATGTTTACTCGTTAATTCATGACATCCGATACAAGCAAAAAAGATATTTAGATGCTTCTGTTGCTGGAAATAAATCAATTGAATGGAAAGTGAAAAGAGCACAAACAGTTGGATCAGGAGATTATTTTAAAGTAGCCATGGATTTATATTTAACGGCAGCCTATATCAATAAAGCTGATACGATTGGCCGACCAGCCATGGCGATGCGCGCTGATTCTATGTTTGCCAAGTCTATTTCGGTGAATGACAAATGGCCTCCATTTTACATTAACCGTGCGCGGGCTAACAACTTTATCGATTACGATGGAACGAAATGGTTAGGCGCTCCTTACTATGAAAAATTCATCGCGGTAGTAGATCAATTAAAAGCTGAAAAAAGCACTCAATACAAAGAAGATAAGAATCAATTATTTGAGGCATATAAGTTTTTAGGTGGATATCATTTATCTGTAACCAAGGATGAGGCTAAAGTGAAAGATTTGTTCACCAAAGCTCAGGAGATTAAAGCAGATGACCCTGATATAAAAGCATACTTTAACCCGGCACCAGCAGCAGCTGCTCCTGGCGCTGTTGCTCCCAAGAAATAAGATTAAAGCTGCTCATTGAGCAGCTTTTTTTCATCATAAAGAATATTATTTATGTCTTACGCATTAATTACTGGGGCTAGTAAAGGGATTGGAAAAGAAATAGCCAATGAGTTGGCTTCGCGTGGCTATGATTTATTGATAGTCGCGCGAAATTCCTATGAACTCCAACAAGTTAAAGAGGCGATTGAAAAAAAATATGCCAATGCGGTTGACTACCTAGTGGCAGATTTAAGTGATCAAGGTTCAGTGACTCGTATATATCATTGGGTTTTGGAAAAGCAAGTGGATTTGCGAATTCTGGTCAACAATGCGGGCTATGGTTTAGTGGGGGAATTTGAATCGTACTCATTTGTTGAAAACCAACAAATGATGCAGGTCAATATGAATGCATTGGTAGAAGCTTGCCATACATTTTATCCCATGCTCACTGGAAAGGGTCAGGCGTATGTACTCAATATTGCTAGCTCAACGGCCTATCAAGCCATACCGCTGATGAGTTTATATGCAGCCACGAAAGTATTTGTTTTGAACTTCTCTCGTGGATTGTTTCACGAATGGAAAGAGAAAGGTATATCGGTGACGGCTGTCAGTCCAGGGGCAACGACCAGTTCATTTAATGACCGAGCTAATTTACCCGACAAAGCTAGGAATGCAGCTAAAAAAATAACCATGACGGCTGAATCCGTGGCTAAAATGGCAGTTGACGGGATGTTTGCAAAAAAACCTGAAGTTATCACCGGTTTTATAAATAAGTTGGGTGCATTTTTAGCATGGGTAGCTCCAAAATCAATCAGCGAAAAAATAGCCAAAGGTATATATGAATAGGTATTGCCTATGGAAATCACAAGGCTTGCGCTTTTTTCTGAGTTTGTAGGTCAATTGCATCCACTATTGATCCACTTCCCCATTGGAATTCTTCTGATGGCCATTGCCCTTCAATTTTTTCAAATTTTTTCAAAAAAGGATTTTAATTCTTCGATTACTATCCTCGTATTGATTGGAAGTATTTTCGCTGGTATCTCTTGCCTAGCTGGTTGGCTTTTAGCTTCAAGCGGTGATTACAATGCTGAGATTGTTTTTTTTCACCGCTGGTCTGGTATCGCCACCTTTATCCTAGCGCTCGCCTCCTATTTTTGTATTCGCTATCGGAATTATCTGTTCGGCGTTTTATTGATTTTAATAATTGTCACTGGTCATTATGGATCCATTTTAACGTACGGTGAAGGTTACTTTTTAAAGCCGACGGCAGACTCGTCTGTCACCATCCAAACGAAAAATAGGCGATTGTTAAAAATTGAAAATTCTCAAGGAGAAACTAAATCCTATTTCTATCCCTATGAGGATCAAATTGTCCCTATATTAAAGTCGAAGTGCTACTCATGTCATTCCATTCAAAAAAAGAAGGGTGGACTGCGTTTAGATTCTGAATTTTTTATTCGAAAGGGAGGCAAACATGGTCGTGTATTCATCCCTGGAAATTCCTTAAAAAGTCATTTATATGCGAATTTAATTTTGCCTGAGGACGATGATCTTCATATGCCGCCAGCGGGCAAAAAGCAATTGACTTTACTGGAAATACAATTGATTGAGAAATGGATTTCAACGGGCGCCCCTTTTGGCGAGGTGGAACAAAAAATGGTTTTAGCATCTAGTGAATTGAGTAGCCAGGCCATTGATTTACCCAATTCAGATCTGATTCCTGTAGAAAAACAAATGGATATAGCACCACTTAGCCCTTCTGAAAATTCAACTTTAAGTATATTAAAGGAAGCGAAAATTAGTATCGTTTCTTCGGGAGCAAAAAACCAATGGATTAGCCTGAATTTCATTAATGTCAAATCTGACTTCAATGCTTTATTGGCGCAATCGAAATCGATAAAAACCCATGTGTCGGAATTGAAATTAACTGATTTTTATCAAATTGATTTTTCCGCCATTCGAGATTTTTCAAACCTAAGAATTTTAAATCTAGGTCATACGAATTTGAAAGATGTTGATTTGGAAATTTTTAAAGACTTAGGCAAACTCGAGCAATTGAATCTTTATGGGACCAAGATTACGGATGTTGGTTTAATGAAGTTGGCAGAATGTCAACGTTTAAAAGTTTTATATCTTTGGGATACAAAGGTTTCTGAAAGCGGAATAAATGAGTTAAAAAAGAAGAGGCCTAAATTAAAGATTGAATCTGGCCAATTTACTTTTAAATTAGCCGATACAATTTTACCTAAACGTCTAGATTCAAATTAATGAAGTTTCCATTCGTACAAATCTTATGTGCATGTTTATTCCTTTCTTTTGGCTTCAAGGAAAAGGATGGTATGCCCAAAGAGGTTGCTTTGGAATTGAAAAATTTGCCTACCGAAATAGACTTTAATATTCACGTCAAGCCCATTTTATCTGATAAATGTTTTGCTTGCCACGGTCCAGACAAAGCAAAACAAAAAGCAGGATTGCGCTTAGATTTGCCTGAAGGTGCATTTTCTCGTTTGCCGGAAAGCCCTGGTAAATTTGCCATCGTACCGGGGAATCTAGGTAAAAGTGAAATAGTTAAACGCATCCTTTCAGTAGATCCTAGCTATAAAATGCCATCTCCTAAATCTCATTTGGAATTAAGTTCTCGAGAGAAGGCTGTATTGATTAAATGGATTCAAAATGGTGCGGAATATAAACCGCATTGGGCTTTTGTGCCTCCTATTAAGAAAGAAATACCAGCTTCTGCCACAGAAAATAACCCGATTGACTATTTCATTTCAAATGCATTGGCCACCAAAAATTTAAAGTTTAGTGGATCCGCTTCTCGGAATTTTTTATTGCGTCGCTTGTCTTTTGACTTAACGGGTTTGCCCCCAACAGTTGACGAGATTGAATTTTTCAAAAATGATTCTCGACCTAATGCCTTTGAAATCCAAGTCGATCGTTTGTTGGCCTCGCCTCATTTTGGTGAAAAGTTAGCTGCTGAATGGCTGGACTTGGCTCGCTTTGCAGATTCTCATGGTTATACCATAGACCGAATTAGAGACATGTCACCCTATCGAGATTGGGTGATCCAATCCTTTAACAAAAACATGCCCTACGATCAATTTATACATTTTCAGTTGGCCGGTGACTTAATGCCAAATCCCACTAAAGATATGCGGATCGCTACGGCATTTAATCGGAACCACCAGCAAAATACAGAAGGGGGAATCGTAGAAGAGGAGTTTCAAACGGAATATGTAATGGATCGTGCGAACACTTTTGGAGATGCTTTTTTAGCTTTAACGACGGGTTGCGCGAGATGCCACGATCATAAATACGATCCAATTTCTCAGAAAAATTATTATCAGTTGTTTAGCTTTTTTAATAATGTAAAGGAAGCGGGTCAAATTTCATACAATGATGATATGCCTACGCCAACCCTATTATTGCCGACGGATAAGCAGCAAGCGATCATGGATTTTATTCAAGCAAAAATTAAAACGACGGAGGAAAAATTGCATACATTAAAACCTTCAGGCTTTGATGCTTGGTCAAAAGGGGAAGGCCCAATTTTATTGAAAAAGCAAAGTATCCCACAAAATGGATTAGTTGCGCATTATGATTTTGAGTCTACTTTGACCAATTTGAAAAATGAGAAGGAAACAGGAGTTTTGAAGCATGAGTCTGGAAAGACGGGGGATATTCCTCAGTTTTTGGAAGGTCATGCTGGGAAGGCTTTGGCCTTTGACGGCGATGTATATTGTGACTTTAACCGTGTGGGAGTATTTCGAAAATCAGAACCTTTTTCCATTGGGATTTGGGTGAATATCCCTAAAAATTTAAAGGAAGGGGTGATTTTTCACAAAAGCAATGCAGAGCGATTGTATAATTTCAAAGGCTTCCATGTATATCTAAAAAACAATTCCTTGGAAGTCATGATGGCGCACTCAGCTCCTTCAAATGCCATTACTAAAATCACGAAAAATGATATTCCACGGGATCGATGGGTTCAATTGACGCTTACCTATGATGGCTCTTCTCAAGCCAAGGGATTAAAATTATACATGGATGGGACTGAGCCGGCTATGGAAACGACGATGGATCAGTTATATAAGGATATCATTTTTTATTCAAAGCAGGAGCCCGGTTTGCAGATTGGCGGTTGGTGGCGTGGCTTAGGATTTAAGGGCGGTCGTGCAGATGATGTGCTAGTTTACAACCGAGAATTAAGGCCTTATGAGGTTTCGATTATTGCTCAAAAAAACTCACCCGAAACTATTTTTAAGGATGCAAATCATGTCATGGACTATTTTGCGACGACCGTAGATTCTGAGTATTTGAAGGTGAAAAATGAGTTAAGGAATTTACGAACGGCCTATTCAGATTCAACGGAATCAACTCAGGAGTTAATGGTGATGCAAGAAATGGCTAAGCCGAAGAAGGCGCATGTTTTATTAAGGGGTCAGTATGATGCACCTGGAGATGAGGTATTTCCCAATACCCCTGAAAAAATATTTCCGTACCCGGCTAATTTGCCTAAAAACCGATTGGGCTTAGCGATGTGGTTAACAGACAGTCGAAATCCTTTGACATCGCGTGTGGCGGTTAACCGAATTTGGCAAAATTTATTTGGAATCGGTATCGTAAAAACAGCAGAGGATTTTGGAAACCAAGGTGAAATGCCTTTCCATCCTGAATTATTAGATTGGTTGGCTGTCTATTTCAGAGAAACGGGTTGGGATGTTAAAAAATTAATTAAGTCGATGGTGATGTCGAAGACATATCAACAAGATTCTAAGGCTTCTCCTACATTAATGGAACTTGACCCGGAAAATCGGATGCTAGCTCGAGGTCCTTCTGCGCGTTTGACTGCGGAAATGATTCGCGATAATGCGTTGGTTGCGAGTGAGTTGATCAACCGAGAGATCGGCGGGAAAAGCATGTATCCGTATCAGCCAGAGGGCTTATGGGAAATTAATAGTCATAAATATAAGCAAGACACAACGCAGGCCATTTATAAGCGGAGTTTGTATGTGGTGGTTAAACGATCAGTTCCAAATCCCATGATGTCCACTTTTGATGCCACATCCCGAAGTTCATGTTTGGTGCGTCGACAAAAAACCAACACACCACTTCAGGCCTTGGTCGTTTTAAATGATCCGACATTCCTAGAGGCCTCGAAGCAAATGGGGATCAGGATGTCAAAACAAAGCAATTTAAATGTATCCATTAAAGACGCCTATGTGAGGTTGACCGGCCGAGAACCCCTAGAAGGAGAAATTAATATTTTAGTTGAATTGCAAAAAATAGAGTGGGCTAAATTTAAAAAAGCCCCAGAGAAGACAAAGGGTTGGTTATCCGCGGGCATGTCAAAAATAGATTTGAAAGAAGTGGATCGACCCTATGTCGCATCTTTGGCTGTGGTGGCAAATACCATCATGAATTCGGACGCTACGATTACAAAAAGATAAGAACATGGGCAATCATCACGAAGATACTTATCGATTAAATCATCCAGATTTCCGTTCATTGGATCAGGGCTTGGACCGAAGAAATTTTCTTCAGAAGACAGCAATGGGTTTAGGCGCCGCCGCATTGCAAGTGTTATTGGGTGGCCAATCCTTGCAAGCAAAATCCATACAAGATCAGATATTAGAATCGCTACCAAAGATTGCACCTAAAGCGAAGCGAGTAGTCTATTTATTTATGAGTGGGGGGCCTTCTCAATTTGAGACGTTCGACTACAAACCTAATTTAAAAAACATGTTTGGTGAAGGCCTTCCGGATTCAGTTCGCAAGGGTCAAAGGCTAACGGGAATGAGTGCGAATCAAGCAGTTTTGCCTATCGTTCCTTCCCTGTATAATTTCAAACAATATGGGGAGAACCGAACTTGGGTTAGTGAATTATTGCCTTACACGGCCCAAGTAGCGGATGAATTATGTGTGATTAAATCGATGTATACCGAGCAGATCAACCATGACCCTGCGATTACCTT
>CANIYB010000093.1 GCA_947471105.1 Cytophagaceae bacterium | reverse complement strand
TTCATGTACCAGGTTGCTGGTTTTCCATTTCCTGTGGGCTTAAGTAGAATTTGGTATATTTCTTTTGAAAATAAATTGACGGGCAAAAAATATATATGTCCCATTCAATTTTATAAAAATGGTAAATTGAATTTTATCAAAACTGGCAACTATTTAGTTCCATCTGGCTTATTTGAAATTCAAACCCAGCAAATGACCCCTGGGACTTTTGATATGTATTTGTTAGGTGATCAAAACTTTAAGATCAATAAAACATTGGAGATTTCGACAGCTAAAAATAGCGCTATTATGAAATGATTTAATTAGCAGAAATCTTTATTTCCCCACCTTAGCCGCAATCATCTTAATCACATCTTCATCATTCCATTCTTGGCAATGTCCTGCCATGGCTGTAAAGGATATGTGCGCATCTGATTTTGGGTTCGTTGTCTTGTCAATAAACTCCTTGAAAAATCGCGTTGATACGTTTGAGAAAAGCCCATCACAATCCCCCGACCATATCCATAATTTACCTTGTAATTTGGGACCGATCGTTGGCCAGTTGGCCGATAAATATTTCTTCAAATCATATTTTTCCCATTGCTTCGCAATCTCTTTATCCACTTTCCCCGTCTTTGGGTCAAACATTAATGAGGGAAGTCCATCTTTTCCCTTGGGGCCAAATACTGCATTGTATGCTCCAAATTGGCCACCCGAAATCAAATAATTATTTGTCCGACTATTTACATTTTCATTCTCAATCCAATCTTTCATCGACCGGGTAGGTTCCCCATAGACATTCCGATTTCCAGGCTGTAAGTATCCGTATTTATTGTAAAATATGGTCTCATCCTCATAAATATTGATTAATCCATAATGCTCAAATTCCAATGGATCTGGGCTATAAGACCATGCGCCATCAAAAAAATCAGGGTAAAAAATTTGCAGGCCCATCACGACCCAGCCCCCTGTGGAACATCCCGCTAAAAACCTCATTTTGTTGGCCGGATTATATCCCACCATTTTTTCAATGGCTGGAATCAGTTCTTCAGTCAACGCCTTCCCACAAGGTCCGTTGTTTTCGGAATCTACTTGGTACGTGTCCCCATAGGGTCCCATGGAATCTAAAAAGACATAAATGACTTTAGGCCCTGTTTTTGAAAACCACAATTCCGAAAACTCTTTGTCTTTAGTGAGCAAATTATTGACCGCATGCCAGCGTCCATTCAAACCGGGAGCCCGATAGCAAATGGGATACACTTTTCCTGGGTTTTCATAATAGTCGGAGGGAAGCAAAATAGAGGCTTTAATCGTTCTTGGCCTCCCCGAAAATTCGGTTAAATATTTACTCGTGATTTTAATTGTTTTGACTAAAGGATGATCAATCACCTTTGGAGCCTGAATGGTTTGTTGGAATACCAAAGGCCTCAAAATCTTTTCTCCTAATCTGAACGAATCGGGTTGCGAACTTAAATTGCCTTCCACATTTTCTTGCCCATCATTCTCATTTTGCTTGTACACTGCCTGCACATAAATCATGTCACCCTTTTTGACTTTCAACTTCTCCAAACCGTAGACATTGACTTCTTTATTCTTTGTATGAATGACTAAATCCTTTTTTAGGTCCCATACATTTGCCGTATATCCAATGGTCATTTCGGATTTGCTTCTTGGTTCTGTACCCGTTTTTTTAGTCAGATGAATTAGAATTCTTCCTCCTTGATGGAACGAATTTTGTAGAGAATCAGCAACCTTAAATTTTAATTTAAGGTCTAATTGGCATAGCGCATTGAAGGCTCCTAAGCTACATAGTAAACTAAGCAGTACATATTTTTTCATGAAATTCAACGCTAACGTTTTTTATTTATTGAATACCAAAAACCTTCATTTGCTTAACCATCCAAGGAATATCATCTCCTGAAGGACTAGCCGCCTCTTCTAAAACAATGCGCATGTATTTTGTTTTGGTATTGGCAAAAGCAATTTGATTATTTCCCTCATTCCCTGCCACATGCGTTTTGGCTACTTGCCATAATTGTCCATCCAATGAGGTTTCAATGGTAAACTTTCTAGGATGCGTGGAAACGGACGGATTAGGCACATTAGGAATAGGCTTGTAGCCACGTGGAGTCATGGTTTGAGCATTGAACTGCAATTCCGAGAGCATGATTTCTTTAGGGAATTTAACTTCATACCACATGCCTTTGGATTGCTTTTCGCCGGTAGACCAACCTTCATACGTGAAAGCCGTTTTAGGGGATCCCTTACTACCAATTCGGTTGTTGCTGATGTGGCTGGCTTTTACTTCCCAATTATCTTGAACGTTTAATTCCTGTGGAATCATCGTATATAATGGGTCAAATTTGTACAGACCATTTTGCTTCTTGGTCCTCGAACGAACCTCGCTAACTTGTTGGGGTGTCACGAAAGACGCCTCATTTGACATTCCTGTGCGGATGTAAGACAAAACATCCGATATCCATTCATCCGATTGCTCTTTCATTGGAGCCATCATTCCACCTGAATAAGTCTTCTTTTGTATAGGTCCTTCCAAGCCATGTAACAACACCTGAATGGCATAACTTGGATGTCCTTGCAAGCGCAAGGATCCTGCTAAAGCCGGGGCAAAAAACTTGCCATTTCCCTCCGGTTTTCCCTGGCCATTATTTCCATGGCATTGGGAACAAAGTTCACTGAAAACCAATTCCCCACGCTCTAAAATCGCTTTTTGCTCTTTGCTAAATTCAGCTACTGGAGCGGCATTTCGCATTTTTATAGGTGTTATAATTTGTGTGGCGACCAATTTTACCCCTTCCGCAGAGTGGGTGGTCATCGCAGTTTTCAGTTGAGCATCTAAGTCGGGCAACTGAAGTACTTTCCCACTTAACATCGCTTGAATGCATACATCTGTATTTGAATCTTTTAATAAGGTTTGGTACATCATGCCAAGCGATTTGTCACCTGCTTTGTATAAAGTTTCACCCGCACGCATAGCATGAATGCGCATGCGAGGATTTGAATCTTTGCTTAAGTTTTGAACCAAATCTGCTTTTAAAATACCTAAACCTTCTAAAGTCCAAAGCGCATGAATTCGGGCCAACTCATTTTTCGAATTTTTAGCTAGTGTGATTAAAGCAGGTCCTACAGATACATCTTTTCGCAAAACGATTAATTGTTGGGCCATATCTCTCCACCAGCCATTGGGGTGCGATAGATGTCCAATTAAAGTACTGCTAGACTCATTGAGCATGTTGGGTTGTTTTTTATCCCGCTCTAGCCCATCATAGGTTAATCGCCAAATACGGCCAAATCCTGTAACCTTTGCCATTTGGAACTGGTCAATTTTAGTTCTTAAATAAGAACCTTTGGCAGTCCAGTTTCCTTCTTGAATGATTCCGTGGTACATGTCCACAATATACATCGTCCCGTCTGGGGCAGTTGCCATATCAATTGGGCGGAAAAGTGGATCTTTCGAACGAATGAATTCTGATTCATTTTTTTGATACACATTGCTCAAGACTGTTAAGCCTTCTTTATTTTCAGGATTTATTTGGCGCACAATTCTCGCTACTGGTTCACCATAAAACAATTGTCCTTTTAAATTATCTGGCAAGCGATGTCCCCTAAAAATATCATTTCCAGCGGAACCTGTTACCCGATTTAATGAACCTTCCGGTTGTTTTACTTGTGTCATCCCACCTTGCACATCGGCTAAATGCATCGCCTCACCGTAAGGGATATAAAATCCTTTTTCAAACTGATTGGGTACTTCGAAATTGCCGTAATGAATGGGAAATTGGAAGTAAGATGGAACGCCACTGGCGCCTCCTTGAAACCACATTTTTCCATCGTTATCTTGGGTAGCACCCCACTGAGCTCGGTTGTAACCCGTCTTTTCTCGAATAATTCCACCCGGCGTTTCCCGAATTCTAAATGAGTTTACCGTACTGTAAAGCCAATTGTCCATGCCATAATACAAGAAAGCTTGTTGGTGTTCCACATTCCCCGATCGTCCATATTTCGTGGAAAATAACTCCTTTTTATCAGCCTTCCCATCTCCATTGGTATCCGTGTATTTGTACACATTATCGGCATCTGACTCCATGGTCAAAATACAGTTTTTGCCATATGGCAATACAAACCGAGGAAAAATCAATTTATCGACAAATATGGTTCCACTTTCATAGATCCCGTCGTTGTTCTTGTCTTCCCAACGAGAAATTCGGTTGATCGGATCTAATTCATTTTTAGAATCCGCATCTAGCATATAGGACCTAAGTTCCAACACATACATGGCACCATTTCCGTCAAACGTTATTTCAGCAGGATTTTCAATGGCCGGTTCAGTCAGTATGGGAGTTAATTTATACCCTGGAGGCAATAACAACATTTTGGCCTCTTCCTCCGCAGAAAGTGATTTAACCGGGTTTTTAGGGCTTATATCAATACCTTTCCAAACCTCATCATTGGGGTCAATGCCCTCTGGCAACGTCACTTTAATTAGAGTATCTAATTTAGCGATGGTTGATATGGCCTTTGAAATAGTTTGTATGGGCTTTATGCCTGGAATAAATGAGCTGATTCCTAGGGCCGTAATAGCAAAAATAAGGAGGGTTTTAACTCTCTTCGTAGACTTGATTTTCATTCGTTAAAAATAGGTTTGTGTTTAGCTTTGTAAGCTATTGTTATAAGCAAATATCTTAAAATTAAATGAATTTTCTAAAACAACTCATTGAAAGATTTTTCAATGATGGAAGACGAGATTATATCTATTCGAGATACAAAAAAAAGATCCGACAATGCCGGATCTTTCTTATTTAAAATCAATCAACTGATTATTATTTCTTTTGCTCTGATAAAAAGGTGATCAAGGAAGCAAATTCCTCATACGATAATTCATTGGCTAGGCCAGTCGGCATCATCGATGTTTCCATCTCTTTTCTGCTGGAAATATCAGCGGTTTTAATCGTAGTTGTTTGCCCCGTGATATCTCTTAAAATTAATCTTTCAGCAGATTCATTGGTGACAAATCCCATGTATTCTCTCTTGTTTTTGGTCGTAATTAATACCGTTGCAAACCCTTGTGAGATCGATGCATTGGGTTTTAAAATAGACTCGGCGATTTGCTCCCTATTCATGATCGCACCAATCTGCCCCATATAAGGTCCTTTTGGCATATCTCCCGGTTTCAAACTATGGCAAACGACGCAGCCTTGCTTGTTGAATAAGGCTCTACCTGCGGCTGAATTGCCTGGCATTTTAACCATAGCTAACATGATGTCTTCAATGGAGGTATTTCCGATTTGTCCTTTTTTATTTCGAATGGCTTCTAGGTCAACTTTCACCTCTTCTTTGGCTACCATATTTTGAGCAGCACCGGCCATCTCAGCGATTTCCATTTGATGCTTTTCATTTAAATCAGCTAAGACTATTTTTTCAGCATCGGATGATTTGTTCCAAAGTGCCAAGAAGAAATCTTTTATTTCTGGACTTGATTCCCAATCAGCCGTCTTGTAATAAGGACCGTGTCCATTTGGCTTTGTCGACCACCAATATTGGCCCTCATAGAAATTTTCTTTTTTGTACAATCGAGCGACTGTTTCCAAAATCTGCGATTTTAATTTAGCCTCTTTTGACTTATTATATGTAGAAATAAGTGCCTTGGCAACAGCCGGATCATGCATATAACGCATCGCCCATAAAGCTATCGTAGCGTTCTTTGTACCCAACGCTGCAATACTTTCCTTCTTGGCATCTAAACTTCTTAACGCTTGAACAGCTACGTGAGATGGAATGATGGCCGAATTAGGTGTGGCGTGTGGACCTTCTTTATCTTTGGGAGGTGCCACAAATGAGTTAGGAACTTTTACTTGTAATAAAGCTGATATCGCTTCTTTGCGGCCTAATCTACCTAAACCAATGGCCGAGGCAACTTGAATGCGTGGAGATGGATCTTTTAATCCATTCAAATAAGGTGCTAATGGAATTAATTTGCTTTTCGTTTTTCTGTCGGCCATCGCTCTTAATGCAAATTCTCTAACGCTTTTATCTGCAACTAAAGTAACAAGATTTGCTAATCCCTTTTGATCCGCCGCTTGTGCATACGTAAATATTCCAGTAGCTCTTGTATACAGAGGGAGAGATTTATCCGCCGCTAATTTCCAAGATATGGATGCGGCATCCTTTGCACTTCTGCCCAATAGTTCTTGTTGGGCCGTGATTCTTGCCACCGCACTATTGGATTTCAATAAGTCTGTTAACTCAGCCAAGGAAGATTTTTTCACATCAGGAAATGCTTTATAGGTCCATCCTTTTGGCACCGCTTTGATGACAAATCCTTTGGTAGGACTTCCAGAAAATCCTGCTCCATCCCACGCCGCGAGGTATAGTTGGCCCGAGCCATCCACATCTAAATCCGTTATTTGAGCCAATTTAATAAAGGTTTCATCCTTTTGAGTAAAACTAGCTCCATCAGGTGTCACTCGATGGATGTACAACATGCTATTTCCCCAATCGGCCATCATCGGCACTTGGTTGTATTTTGCTGGCCAAGTCGGCTCATCCATAAACAAAGAACCCGTACCTGAACCCCCACCTACATCCACTAAACCAGGAAGAATTTCTTCCGTAAAGTGCTTAAATAATAAGGGATAACCATATTCACCTGATTGAATCTGATGGCTAAAACGAATGTTCCACCCCGCACCGTCATTGGTGTTATCCCGAGTAAAGATATTCATGTAGGCGTCAATCGCCACATCGTAAATATTTCTAGTTCCGTGTGTATAGACTTCCATTTCAGTACCATCCGGCCTTACTCGGACGATTCCTCCACCTAACATAGTTAATTTTTTTCCTGAACGGTCCACGGCATCATGGAAACCAAAGTCGCCTACCGCGATGTAAATCCAACCATCAATCCCTAAGCGAATTCCATTCGTCGAGTGGTCAGTACCTCTACTTTGAAGGAATTTAACAGAACTTATATGCTCAATTAATGGAGAAGAAGGTCCATCGGCCACTCCATCATTATCCTTATCCTCAAAAACGACTAAATCCATCCCAGAAGCTTTTCCCGTTTCTGGAGAGAATACCGTGTGAAGTACATATATTTTGTTGCCCAAAGAAATGATTCCACGTGGATTGTCGACCATCGCAAATTGTGTGCTGACATCTACTTTTCCATCGTGGTCTTTGTCGATAAGCTTTAAGATATATCCTTTTTTGGGCGTCTTACCCAATGATCCAATTTTGTCTACTCCCACATATACCTCGCCAGTGGCGGCAACGGCCAAACAAGCAGGGGAAGGCGTGAGATCGCCACTCGTGAAATTTTTAACTTGTAACTCACCAGGCCAAAACCCTGCATTGCGCAATGTGTCAATTTTGACAATGGCGCTTGAATTATTTTGTTTGGTTGAAGAATCGAAAAAATGAATTCCCCAAAAGAAAAGTAGCCCATAAATTAAGGCGAAGCTAATTTTTAACATGTTACGATAGGTTTATATGTATTTGGTAAGTACAATTAATTAGCAATATATTAATTGATCTGATCATTTCAATCCTTTAAAATCATTTCTAATTGATTTTATTTTTTTATTTTGCCTAGAATTCCAATTTGCCTACATCATTTAACTTATTTCAATTATGTTCGACTCTTTGAATCAATGCATTTTTAACTTAGCGATTAACTCTATTATATAATGAACTCAAAAATTCAAAAGTTCATTTGTATTGTGTCCATTTTCCTCTTGTCCAATGCAATAATAGTCCTAGGTAAAAAAGAAGGAAACCAAGGGGCTACCTTGCAGGTCAATTGGCCTAAGTACTTATCTAAACATGATTTAGTCTGGAATAAAATCCCCAAAGATTATTTTGAAGGGGCTTTTGTGGGGAATGGAATTTTAGGCACCATCGTTTTTCAAGATGATAGTTTAGCGAATACGCTTCGATTTGAAATAGGTCGTACCGATGTATATGACCACCGTTCTTTAGAAACACCTGTTGCTTACGGGCGGGAGAGATTGCCCATAGGCCAATTGCTTTTAACGCCGAAAGGCAAAATTGTATCCTCCAAAATCCGGACGGATCTATGGAATGCAGAGATTCGAGGGGAAATAATTACGTCAGAAGGTCAAATAAATTTCCGCTGTTTTGTGCCTTCGGCTCATGAGTTAATTGTATTGCAAGTAAAATCAACAGGCCAAGAAAATAAAGCCAAGATTTTATTTAGGCCTCAAGAAGCGGATAGCCCACGTTTTATAGTTAAAAAACCGCTTGGGGGAGAAAAGGGTTTTACCTATGTTCATAATCCTCCTTTTGAAATTTTTC